>NZ_JADYTX010000018.1 GCF_021531475.1 Fusobacterium perfoetens
TGTGATGCATTTTTTTAAATTAACAAATTTATTTAATTTTTTTATTTTTGACTTGACATTTAATAGTTAGTCTTAAATTAAAGTTTTCCTTTCCAACTTCCCTCTTCTAAAATCTCAGCAACTACATAATTTTTTCCTAAATCCACAATAACATCTCTTAAATCATCTTTAAAATTATCTGTAGTTATTATAGTAAGAAGTCCCTCTTTAGCATTTGTAGTTCTAACTACTCCAAGCCCCTCATAAGCTTCTATAATTTTATTAATAAAATCTATATCTTCTTTTCTGCTTTTTACAATAAATTCATAACTTTCCATATTTCTCCCTCTATCTCTCTTCCAATAATTTAGCCAATTCAATAAACTGCTCAATAGAAAGATTTTCAGCTCTCTCGTTAAAAGATATTCCTAACTCTGTCAATACCCCTTGAATTTTATCTTTTGATATTCCAAGAGTGGCAAGGTTATTTACAATATTTTTTCTTTTATTTGAAAAAGCTCCTTTTACATATTTAAAGAATAGATTTTCATCTATAATACTCTCAAATCTTCTGTCTTTATAGAATTTTATTCCGATAAATCCTGAGTCAATCTTTGGTACTGGTGTAAAAAATTCCTTAGGTATTGTAAAAAGATATTCTGCTTCCCCAAAATATTCCACTGCCAATGTTAAAACACTTCTCTCTTTTCCAGAAGTTGCACAAACTCTTTCTCCAACCTCTTTTTGTACCATTAGATACACTTCATCAATAAGATCTCTATGCTCAATAAGTTTGTTTATAATAGGAGATGTTATATAATAAGGAATGTTTGCAACTACTTTTGTATTAGCTCCTATTATCCCCCTTAAATCTGCCTCTAGTATATCTCCCATATGAAGATTAAACTTTGGATTGCTGTCAAATTTTTTTCTAAGTATTTTTTCTAAATCTGTATCAATCTCTACACAGTTTACTTTTTTTGCCCTTTGTAAAAGAAGCTCCGTAAGAGCTCCTTCACCAGGTCCTATCTCTAAAACTTCATCATCTGATGAAACTTGAGATACTTCCATTATTCTTTCTAAAACTGTATTTTGATCATTTAAAAAGTTTTGTCCATATTTTTTCTTATGCTTAAATGACATCTTATTCCCCTAAAGTAAGCACACCAACGAATGGTAGGTTTCTATAATGTTCAGCATAATCAAGTCCATATCCTATAACGAAAGCGTCTGGAATTTCAAATCCAACGTACTCAGCTTTTACATCAGCTTTTCTTCTGCTTGGTTTGTCTAAAAGAGTACAGATTTTGATTGAGTTAGGTTTTTTCTTCCACATAAATTCTTTTACATTTGCAAGAGTAAGTCCTGTATCAACTATATCTTCTATTAAAAGTACATCTTTTCCAGTAACTTCTTCATCAACATCTTTTAATATTTTTACAATCCCTGTTGAGTCAGTTCCATTTCCATAGCTAGACACTTTCATAAAATCTATTTTTAAATCTAAATTTATAGTTTTTATTAAGTCAGTCATAAATACAACAGACCCTTTTAAAAGTCCTACACATATTAAATCTTTTCCTTGATAGTCTTTCTCTATTTGTTTTCCAAGTTCAGCAACACGAGCTGCAAGTTTTTCTTCAGAAATTAAAGTTTCTATTTTATTTGCCATTTGTTCCTCCTAAAAATTTTGTCAATTCTACACAGGATATTTTATCATTTACACTATATTTTATCAAGAATAAATTATTTTTATTTTGATTAAATATTTGATCAAATATTTTTGTTTTTTTAGGTTATTTTGTTGATATTTTATTTTGTTTATGGTATCATTTTATAATAAGTATGTTTTATTTTCTTAGGAGGATTAATGAAAAAAACTCTTTTAGTTGTAGTCAGTTGTTTTATATCAATAATCGCTACAACATATTTTTTAGGTTACTATACTTTGGATAAATATTTCAATAAAAACTTTTATTATACACCTAATCTTGTGGGACTTACTCCTAGCGAAGTGAAAGGTTTAGCTGACAAAGATATTATAGAAGTCAAAGTGGTAGGACGGGATTTCTCATCTCTACCTGAAGGGCAAATCTTTATGCAAGAACCAAAGGAAAGACACGTAATAAAAAAAGGTAGAACTATAAAAGTTTGGGTAAGTATGGGAGAAAACTACTTCCAAGTACCAGATTTTAAAGGACAACAACTTTTTACTGTTAAAAATCTTTTAGAAGAGAAAAGAATTAAGATAAATAGAATTTCAAGAACTGACTCTCCTCTATCATATAACTGTATCATCGGAACAAATCCTAGTACAGGTGAGAATGTAAATATAAAAGATGGTATCTCTCTTTTAGTCAGTGGACGTTCTCAAAATAAGATTGTTAAAGTACCTGATGTCATAGGATATACTTTAGTTGAAGCTGAGAGATTTTTAAAAGAAAATTCTATCTTTATTGGAAAAGTTGAAAAGGTAAAAGTAGAGGGACTTGAACCAAATGTTGTGGTTGACTTAAGTGTTGGTGTTAACAGTAGAATTTCTGCTGGATCTAGTATAAATATTACTATCACAGAATAATAGGAGATGATATTATCAAGGGAAATGTTATAAATAAAATCCAAGGATTTTATTATGTAAAAGTAGGTGAAGATATTCACGAATGTAAACTAAGAGGAATTTTAAAAAGAAAGGATAAAAAAGATAATTGTATCGTGGGAGATATTGTAGAGATCTCTGAAGATAATTCAATAATCCAAATCTATCCTAGAAAAAATATGATAAATAGACCTCTGGTTTCTAATGTTGACTATCTAGTTATACAGTTTGCTGGGAAAGACCCAGAAATAGATTTAGATAGACTTAATACTTTGATACTTAATAGTACTTACTATAAAATAGATCCTATTGTGGTCATAAATAAAATAGATCTTTTGACTGAGGAGGAAAAAATCTCCCTTACTGAAAGATTAAGTTTTTTAAAAAAAATAAATATCCCTCTATTCTTTGTATCAACATACAAAAATATTGGGGTAGATGAGGTTAAAAATTTTATAACTAATAAGACTGTGGCTTTTGGAGGTCCTAGTGGAGTTGGGAAATCTAGTATTCTTAATATGCTACAAGATGAGGAAGATTTAGTCGTTGGTGAAACTAGTAAAAAATTAAAAAGAGGAAAACATACAACCAGAGATTCTAAATTTATCCCGTCTAACTGTGGTGGATATGTTATCGATACTCCAGGATTTTCATCTATTGAACTTCCTCCAATAAAAGATTTTGCTGAGCTTATATCAATGTTTAAGGAGTTTACACTTCCAGATGATGCTCACTGCAAATTCTTAAACTGTCACCATATAAGTGAGCCAGGTTGTCTTATAAAAAATATGGTAGAAGATAATAAAATTTCAAAAACAAGATATGATTTTTATAAAAAAGTATATGAAAAATTAAAGGTTGAAAGGTGGAATAATTATGAAAAATATTAAAATAGCTCCTTCTATTTTATCGGCTGATTTTAGTAGATTAGGAGAAGAGGTAGAAAGTATCGATAGAGCTGGGGCTGATTGGGTACATATTGATGTTATGGACGGTATATTTGTTCCTAATATTACTTTTGGACCTCCTGTAATAAAAGCTATTAGAAATAAAACTAAATTAGTTTTTGATGTGCATTTAATGATAACTAACCCTGAAAGATATATAGAAGATTTTGTAAAAGCTGGAGCTGACATAATAGTAGTTCACGCAGAATCAACTATTCATCTTCATAGAGTTATCCAACAAATAAAATCTTATGGTGTAAAAGCTGGAGTTTCTCTAAATCCATCTACTTCACACGAAGCTTTAAGATATGTGATAGATGACTTAGACTTAGTTTTAGTTATGAGTGTTAACCCAGGATTTGGTGGACAATCATTTATAGAAAGCTCTGTTGAAAAAATAAAAGAAATCAGAAAAATGAACCCTACTGTTGATATTGAAGTTGATGGTGGAATAAACGATAAAACAATAGACAGATGTATTGAAGCTGGAGCTAACGTTTTTGTAGCTGGTTCTTATGTATTTGGTGGAGATTACCAAGAAAGAATATCAAGTCTTAAAAAGGAGAACTAAATGGCAAAATATGTTGATGAATTAAATGACGTTTTTGAAAAATTTTATAAATTATTTTATGAATCAGAAGACATGGCTCTAAAAAATGGTATCAAATGTTTAACTCACACAGAGTTACACATCATCGAAGCCATTGGAGAAGATTCTCTTACAATGAATGAGCTTTCTGATAGACTTGCTATAACAATGGGAACTGCAACAGTGGCTATCACAAAACTTGGAGAAAAAGGATTTGTATCAAGAGTTCGTTCTGATGCAGATAGAAGAAAAGTATATGTATCCCTTTCTAAAAAAGGTATGCAAGCACTAGATTATCATAACAACTATCATAAAATGATAACACTTTCTATAATAGAAAAATTAGAAGAAAAAGAAGTTCGTGAATTTTTAGGAACTTTCAAAAAACTTCTTAAAAACTTAAAAAATAAAACTGAATTTTTAAAACCACTTCCTGTAACAGATTTCCCTGTTGGAAGTCGTGTATCTGTTGTAGAGATAAAAGGTACTCCTATCATTCAAGATTATTTCTTAGATAGAGGTATTGGACATTACAGCATAATAGAAGTTTTAAAAAGTAAAGATGAAAATAATGTGGCTCTTAAGAAAGATGACGGAACTATCTTAGAAGTTAACTTATTAGATGCTAAAAATATAATAGTTGTAAAGGCTGAGGATTAATGTTTTATTTAGATGGGGTTTCTCTATCAAAAATAAAATTAGAGCTTAAAGAAAATTTATTAAATAAAAAAGTTGGGAAGATTTTTCAAAATTCTTCCCTTTCTTTAACACTTCATTTTGGAAAAAAAGCTCTATTTTTTACTTGTAATCCGTCAATGCCCCTTTGTTACATAAATGAAGATAAAGAGGAAAATCTTCTTGAAGAAAGTTCAAATTTTTTATTAATGATTAGAAAATATCTTGTTAACTCTGCTCTTGTAGACTTAGAACAACTTGGACTTGATAGAATACTAAAATTTTCCTTTTCAAAAATAAATGAGCTTGGACAAATTCAAAATAACTATCTTTTCTTTGAAATAATGGGAAAATATTCAAATATTATCTTGACTGATAGTGATGAAAGAATTATTTCAGTCCTTAAAAAGAAATCAATAGAGGAAAATTCCATAAGAACTCTTTTTAGTGGAGAGAAATATTCACAACCAATAGTATCACAAAAGAAAAATCCATTTGAAATAACTGAAACAGAATTTAATACAATTATTTCAAATGGTAATATTATTGAAACCCTTGAAGGAATAGGAAAATTAACAAAAAATGAAATAAAAAATTATCAAGATTTTAGAAATATTTTAACTTCTGAGTTAGCTCCAAAAATTTATTTCAATAAAAAAATACCTGTCCTTGCAACAGTTCTGGAAGTAAAACCAAAAGAATATGATGAGGTTATCAACTATCCAAACTTTTGTGAAATGATAAACTTCTATATAAAAAGCAAATCTCTTTCAAATAGCTTTAATCTTTTGAGAGAACAGCTTATCTTTTGTATAGAAAAAGAAAAAAAGAAATCAGAAAAAATAATTAAAAATATAAAAAAAGATATTGAAATAATGAAAGATTACAATAACCCCAAAGAAATCGGAGATATTTTAGCCTCAGTTCTTTATAGTATCAAAAGAGGGGATAGCACAGTAAAAGCCTATGACTTTTACAATAACTGTGAAATAAATATTTCACTTGATCCACTTCTTTCACCGCAATCAAATCTTGAGAAAATCTATAAAAAATCCTCTAAGATGAAAAGAGGTTTGGAAATTTCTAAGCAAAGATTAGAGGAATTTCAAAATAAACTTTTCTATTTTGATAGTGTGGCAACATTTATTCAAAAAAGTAAAACTTTTGAAGAATTAAAAAATATTGAAACTGAACTTATTGAAGAAAAATATCTAAAGAAAAAAGTAAATAAAAAGCCTAAGAAAAAATCAGTTGAACAACCATATGGAACTATTGAAATAGATGGAAAGGTTATCTATTTTGGTAGAAATAACAAGGAAAATGATTATCTGACATTTAAGTTTGCCAAAAAAGATGATATGTGGTTCCATATAAAAGATATTCCCGGTTCTCACTTCATTGTGAAAAAAGAGGATTTTGAAAACTCAGATGAATTTATTTTAAAAATCGCAACACTTTCAGCTTTTTATTCAAAAGCAAATGCTCACGAAAAAGTAGTAGTTGACTATACTTTGAAAAAAAATCTAAATAAACCAAAAGGAGCACCTTTAGGATTTGTCACATATAATGTTTGGGACTCTGTTACAGTTGTTACACCTAGTGAAATATAAAGGAGTGATACTATGTTTCATAAAATAGATTTTGAAACTTGGGAAAGAAAAGAACATTTTAAGTATTATATCAATCTTATCAAAACAAATTATAATCTTACAGCTGAACTTAATATCAGTCAACTTATGGAAAAAGTAAAAGAAAAAAAATTAAAATTTTTCCCAACAATGCTTTACTGTATAATAAAAGCTGTTAACCAAAACAAAGAGTTTAGAATGGACTACGACAAAGAAGGAAATCTTGGGTATTGGGACTATGTAGTCCCATCATATACTATTTTCCACGATGATGATAAAACTTTTTCAGATATTTGGAGCGAATATGATGAGAATTTTGAAAAGTTTTACACAAATGTAGTTGAGGATATAGAAAAATACAAAGATATAAAAGGTGTTAAAACAAAACTTGGACGTGGAGATAACTTTTGTCCTATCTCTTGTATCCCTTGGCTTAGCTTTACAGGTTGTGCAAATGATACCTACTCTGAAGCAAAAATGCTTTTCCCTGTTATCGCTTTTGGAAAATATTTTAAACGTGATGAGATGACTATGATACCTATCTCTGTCTTTGTAAATCACGCTGTGGCAGACGGCTATCACACTTGTAAACTTATAAATGATATTCAAAGTATTATCAATGATATTGAAAATTGGGTATAAATTTTTAAAAAAAATTCTTGACAAAGAGAAAACAATTTTATACAATGTACAAAATAAAATTTTTAGGAGGAAACAATGATGCTATTAAGGAGGAGACAATTAAATATCAATTTTAAATATTTATATTGTCTTTCTGTAAACTAAGATAGCATATATTTCTTTTTGACGTACATAGATAAAAAAAGATAAAACCAGCTATAGTTTTTTAAGGAAGACTAGGCTGGTTTTTTTGATACAATTTTTTAGGAGGAGATTATGGAGATATTAAACAAATTAGAAAATAAATTTAGTGAGATTTTTGAAGACTTAAAAGAGTTAAATGAATATATATACAAAAATCCTGAACTTGGAAGAAAAGAGTTTAAAGCTTGTGAAGCTCATAAAAATCTTTTAAAAAAATATGGATTTGATATTGAAGAAAACTATATTGGAATACCTACAGCATATTTAGCAAAATATTCATCTGGAAAAAAAGGAATAAAAATAGGATATTTAGCTGAATATGATGCTCTTCCAGAGATTGGTCACGGTTGTGGTCATAATATTTTAGGAACAACAAGTATCGGAGCAGGAATTTTATTAAAAGAATATATTGATGAATTTGGTGGAGAGGTTTTAATATTCGGTACTCCTGCAGAGGAAACTTTTGGAGCTAAAGTTGATATGGCAGAGGCTGGTTGTTTTGATGATATAGATGTGGCAATGATTTCTCACCCAACTGGAAAAAATCACGAAAAAAGTGGAACATCTCAAGCAATGGAAGCTTTACAATTTACTTTCAGAGGAAAAACAGCTCACGCAGCTGGTGACCCATACAATGGAATAAATGCTCTTGATGGTGTGATACAATTTTTCAATAGCATTAATGCATTAAGACAACAAACAAAAACAAGTGCAAGAATCCACGGTATAATCTCAAATGGTGGAGAGGCTGCAAATATTATTCCAGATTTAGCAGTTGCAAATTTCTATGTAAGAGAAGCTACAACAAAAGAGATGTTAAAACTTAGTGAGCGTGTAAAAAATTGTGCTAAGGGAGCTGCTCTTGCCACTGGTACGTCTTTAGAAATAGAAAATTATGAATATACTTTCAAACATCTTGTAACAAATGAAAAATTATCAAGTATATATACAAAAAATCTTGAACTTCAAGGGATAAAAGATATTCCAATGTCTGACCCTACTGGTTCTAGTGACTGTGGAGATGTAAGTCATCATTGCCCAACAATTCATACTTATTTCCCAATATCTAAGTGTGAACTTACTGGACACAGCATTGAATTTGCAAAAGCTACAATTACAGAAGAAGCTTATCAAGGAATGAAAGAAGCTATATTTGCCCTTGTGATGACTGGAAAAGATATTTTAGAAAATGAAAATCTTTTAAAAGAGATAAAAGATGAATTTAATCAAATGAAAAAAACTTTAATATAACTTTTTAAGGAGGAGTATAATTATGAAAAAATTTCTAGTTTTAATGTTATCTTTAATTTTATTTGTATCTAGCTTTGGTGCTAAAAAGCTTTATGTAGGAACAAATGCTGAGTTCAAACCTTATGAATATCTTGAAGGAGATAAAATAGTTGGTTTTGATATTGAGCTTATGGAAGCAATGGGAAAAGAAATGGGATATGAAATCAAATGGAATAATATGACTTTTGATGGACTTTTACCAGCACTTCAAATGGGAAAAATTGATGCTGTAATAGCTGGAATGTCGCCTACTGCTGAAAGAAAAAAAGCTGTAGACTTCTCTAAACCATACTTAAACTTCCAAACTGGTCACTCTGTTATAGTAAGAATAAATGAAACTGCTATTGTGAAAAAAGAAGATTTAAATGGAAAAACTGCTGGAGTTCAACTTGGAACAAAACAAGAAGAATTAGCAAAAGCTTTAGGAGCTAATATAGTTCGTTATGATTCATTCACAGGAGCTTTACTTGCACTAAAACAAAGTAAAATAGATGCTGTTGTATTAGATGAACAAGCAAGTGCTAAATATTTAAAAACTATGCCTGAAGTTAAAGTTGCTGATACTATCTATGATGAAGATCCTGGAGAATCAATAGCTGTTAAGAAAGGAAATAAAAAATTAATAGAAGAATTAAACAGTGCTTTTGATAAAGTTGTAGAAAATGGTACTTATGCAAAAATATTAGAAAAATATTTCCCTGAAAAAGTATCTAAATAATTTAATAAAAAATTAAGACCTGATGCGTATAATTTACGTTTCAGGTCTATTTTTATTTAGTTATTATCTATAAAATAACTTCCTTTTTTGCTATTTTTAACACGATAAAGAGCATTATCCGCTTTCTTATAAATCTCTTTAAAATTCATATCTTTTTTTATAATTACTCCACCAATAGAAGCACCTACTGTAACAGATTTATTATTTTCTATATAAGTTTTATTAAGAATATCATTTAACTGCTGAGCTATTTCATTTAATTTTTCTATATTAGAAACTTCTTTCACTAAAAGTGCAAACTCATCTCCACCAAATCTTGCAAAAACTCCAACATCTTTTGCAACAAGTTTAATCTTAGCAGCACTTTCTTGTAAAATTTTATCTCCCATATCATGTCCAAAAGTATCATTAGCCTTTTTAAAATTATCTAAATCTATGATGAAAAATGCACTTACTCCTTCTAACTCTTTGTCACTATTTAAAAATAAATTCATCTCTTTTTCAAAGTTTTCACGATTATAAAGTTTTGTAAGAAAATCATATTTTGATTTTTTACTTATTATCTCCAGTTCTTGTTCTTTTATTTTTTCCTCTGTACAATTTTCTAAAATTCCAACTGTACTTTGAGAATCTACAATTATTGAATTAATCCTAAACCATTTCCATTCAGAATCTTTTTTCTTCAGAGGAATTACAATATTTTCTATACTTTTACCAAGTGTAATATTGTTATAAATTTCATCATAAACTTTAAAAAACTCCGGTTTAGTAACTACAAATTTTTCAATCTTAGTAGGGTGAATCTCATCGAAAGGAATAGTTAATTCTTGTTTTTCCTCTTTTCCATAATAATTGTAAACAACAACTTTTCTCTCTAATAAATTAACTTTAAAGATTATATCCTCTGTTTTATGAAGCAACATTTTAAACATTCTATTCTTAACAGCAATAATCTGACTATCATTTTTGATAACTTTATATGTATAGTAAAATATTCCTAAAATAACCGAAACTATAACAATCATAAATTCTATTAAAACCAACAACATCTCATTTGATATTTCTTTTACTTCCATTGTGTGAAAAACAAGCTTTTCACGAGTGAGAGCAGAAAAAACATACCAATTTTTTATTCCAAGAGGATCGTAAATTATATAACGTCCAGCATCTCCATATTCAAAATAATATGTTCCTGTTCTTTTATTTTCTACATCATCTTTTATTTTTTCTACTGTAATTCCATCAAAATATCTGTATCTTTCAATTTCGTCCCAAAAAAGCAATCCCTTTTTTCCAGAAAAAGAATAACTACTATTAGAACTGCTTATATATCTTCCTGTTGTATCTACTATCTGAAAATATTGTCTAGAATCTTTAGAAAAATTGGTCAAACTCTCAAAATGTGATATTGAAAAATATCCAAATAATGCTTTTGTTTTTCCATCTTTTGTATTTAAAGGAATTGCTATCAAAATTTCAGAACTTTCTGTGTCGTCCTCAACAAGAATATCTGAAATATATCTTTTATCATTTTTTAGTGAATCATCTAAATTTATATCTCTAATATCCCATTTATGTCCATCAGAATCTGAGGTTTTTCCATCAGAATAAATTATTCCAAGTGACTTAAAATGTCCTTTATTTTCAATTCCTTTAAGTTTTTTTAAAACCTCTTCTGCAGTCAACTCTTCTAAATTTTCTGTTTCTATAATAGTTCCTAATATATGAGAAGAGTGTCCTATCTCTTTATAAATAATGTTTTTTATCTGAGAAGAAAGCTCATGGATACGCTCCATATTATTTTGTAATACTTTATTTTTTATCTTTTCTTGATATTTAGAAAAAGATGATATCACAACTATGGCATTAATAAAAACAATCAATCCCACAATTACTGAAACGATTTTTCCTTTTAAATTATAAACTTTCATCACAATATTCTCCATTTAAAATTATTATATAAACTATGATGTTAAACAATAATCTAGCAACTCAATTATACCAAAATAATATCTAATGTCAAGGAAAACACTTAAGCTTTTTTTCCAAAAAATGGGTATTCTTGCTATTTTCTAGCTTTGAATACCCCAATTTTTATTTTTTATAATTTATTGCAAGATTTATAAGAGTCTCATAGTTATTTAGATTTTCATCTTCTAAAACTTTTTCCATAAGATAATCTAAAATCTCTCCTATTATTTTTCCTTTTGAAACTCCCACTTTTAATAAATCTTTTCCAGATATTTTTAAATCTTTTATTGATAATGGAGGTTTAGTTTCTTGGATTTTTTTTAAAATATTTTTTATTTGTTCTAAATCCTCAAGATTACAAACATCATTGTTGTGAGTTCTTCTATCAGCTTCTACAACTTCCAAATATCTATATAAATCCTCTTCACCAAACCGATTTAACATTTTTTTTACAAATATTTCATCAATGTTTTGTCTATAGAGAGAGTGGTATTTTATAATTTTACAAACTCTTTCTGTATCTAGTTTACTAAATTTAAGATTTAACATCAGTTTTTCAGCTATCTCAACAGAATATTTTTCGTGTCTATAAAAATGCCCTTGATTGTCCTCTCCAAAAGTATAACATCTAGGCTTTCCTATATCATGAAATAAAACTGCAAGACGTGTTATTAAATCCCTGCTAGAAAATTCTAAACTTTTTAGAATATGCTCATCAACAGTATAGATATGGTGTATATTTTTTTGGTCAAAGCCTATGGTCTTGCTCCACTCTGGGATTATCTCCTCTAAAATTTTATTTTCTGACATCACTTTTAAAACTTTATAGGCATTTTTCCCTGTGATTATCTTGCTAAACTCATCTCTTATTCTCTCTGCTGAAAGATTTTGTATAAGGTTTTTAGATTTTTTTATCTCCTCAATAGTTTCTGGAAAATATTTTAAATCCTTTGTTGCAAGAAATCTAAAATATCTTAAAATTCTCAAAGGGTCTTCTTTAATTCTCTGTGTGCAATCTCCTACAAATCTTAAAACTTTATTTTCTATATCCTCTTTTGATTTTTCTCCAAAATAAAATTTTTCCCCATCATAGGCTATTGCATTTATTGTAAAATCTCGCCTTTTTAAATCATCATAGATATTTTTGGTAAACTCTACCTTTTGGGTTTTTCTATCTAGAGGTGTTCCTATATCTTCCCTCAGCTTTGCAATCTCATAAGGAATACCGTCCATTTTTATTTGAATTATTCCAAAATGTTTTCCCATCTCTTTAGGCTTAAAATTTTTAAAAATCTCTTTTAATCTCTCATACTCTATATCTGTAACAAAGTCACAATCTTTTGGATCAAGTCCTAAAAAAATATCTCTTACAAATCCACCTACAATATATCCTTGCCCCTCTTCCTTAAGAAGATTCAGTATAAATTCTATATTGTAGTTTAATTTTATCTCCATATCATCTCTCGTTTCTATACAAATTTTTTATATAACTCTTTAAGTTGTGATACTTTTTCGCTATCTTTTGCTAAATCAGATTTTTCAGTGGCAGAAATATATTTTTCAACTATTAAGTCCCATCTTAAATATTCACTTATACATTTGAATTGTTTTCCAATTATTTCATATTCAGGGTCATCTAAAGTTGCAGAACCAACTGCAAGAACACCGATTTTTTTAGGTTTTTGAACTAACAATGCACCTTTCATATAAACTCTATCTATTGCAGTCTTAAGTTGTGAAGAAATTCCCCACCAATAAACAGGAGAACCAAATATAACTACATCTGCCTCAACAACTTTGTCAGCTACAACTTGTCCATCATCTTTTGTTGCACAAGTTCCGTTAGTTGTTTTACAATAATCACAACCTTTACAACCAACTATTTCACATTCTCTTAAATTTATCATTTCCACTTGAGCATCTGTGTTTTGTAAAAATCCTTCTTGAATAGCATTTAAAGCTGTGTCAGTATTTCCTCCAACTCTCGGACTTCCATTTAATAATAAAACTTTCATATTTCTCCTCCTTTTGAAACTTTTTTCCTACCTCTATGTTAAACTTATCACTTTTTGACTCTAAAGTCAAGCTATTAATTATTAAACATTGATGAATAAAGCTTGTAATAAATACCTTTTGTTTCTAAAAGTTCATTATGATTTCCTTTTTCTTTTATATTTCCATTTTGTATAACAAAAATTTCATCAGCATTTTTTATTGTAGAAAGTCTGTGAGCTACCACCAAAGTAGTTCTACCTTTTGAAAGTTCCTCCAACTCTTTTTGAATAAATATCTCTGTTGTATTATCAAGTGCAGAAGTAGCCTCATCTAAAATTAAAATAGTTGGATTTTTTAGGAAAACCCTAGCAATAGAAAGTCTTTGCTTTTGTCCTCCAGAAAGTTTTACCCCTCTTTCTCCAATCTCTGTATCATAACCTTTTTCCAAACTCATAATATAGTCGTGGATATTTGCTTTTCTACTAGCCTCAAATACCTCTTCATCTGTGGCATTTGGATTTCCATATAAAATATTTTCTTTTATTGTTCCACCAAAAAGATATACATCTTGTTGAACTATTCCAATATTTTTTCTTAGAGATTCCAACGTAATATCATTGATATTTATTCCATCTATTGTTATTTCTCCAGAATTAATCTTATAAAAATTTGGTATCAAATGACAAATAGTAGTTTTTCCCTCTCCACTTGGTCCAACAAGAGCGATTTTTTTACCAGCTGGGACTTTAAAAGATATTCCTTTTAAAATTTCCTTAGAGTCATTATATGAAAAATGTACCTCTTTAAACTCAATCTCCCCTTTTATATTTGAAATGTCCTTGGCATTTTCTCTATCTTTTTCAGGAACTTCATCAATAATTTCCAAAAATCTTTTAAACCCAGTTATTCCATTTTGATATTGTTCTGTAAAATCTATAAGTTTTGTAAGAGGAGTTATAAAAAGATTTATTGAGATTATAAAAGTAGCATAATCTCCACCGTTTATCTTTCCTTGAAATAAAAACACTCCCCCTGCAATAAGTACCACTACATTAAAAAAATCTGTGATAAAGTTTGTTGATGAGAAAAATTGTCCCATAGCTTTATAAGCTTTTCTTTTTGATTCTACAAAAGCGTTATTCCCTACATCAAATTTTTTCTCCTCAATGTGAGAATTATTAAAAGCTTTTGTAACTCTTATTCCTGAGATACTACTTTCAAGTGAGGCATTAATCACAGCTACATTTTTTCTACTTTCCATAAAAGCATCTCTCATTCTATTTTTAAAAGTGGCTGATACCAAAAGCATAGCAGGTACACAAGCAAAAATAATAAGAGTTAAAGTTTTTTCTATTGTCAAAAGATAGATAAATGACCCCACTATCATTATCCCAAAAATAAAAAAGTTTTCAGGAGCGTGGTGAGCTAACTCGCTTATATCTTGCAAATCGTTTGTCATTCTTGACATTATTTTTCCTGTTTGATGATTATCATAATATGAGTAAGGAAGAGTTTGGATTCT
Organism: Fusobacterium perfoetens; assembly: GCF_021531475.1. Classification (NCBI taxonomy): domain Bacteria; kingdom Fusobacteriati; phylum Fusobacteriota; class Fusobacteriia; order Fusobacteriales; family Fusobacteriaceae; genus Fusobacterium; species Fusobacterium perfoetens. Next base: position 14,736 of record NZ_JADYTX010000018.1, read on the forward strand.
TTTAAACATCTCTTTTCTCATCTGAGCTTGCATCTTAACTCCCATAATATGTCCATAGTATTGTACAAAAAATCTTAGAAACATTCTTGTAACATAGATTACCAAAAGAAAAGCCCCAAAAATATATATCATTTTATAATTTTTTTCTGGAATAAGTTTATTTAACATCACCCTTGTAGTTATAGGATAAAGCATTCCTAGACAAGCTATAAGAAATGATGCTATCATATCCAAAATAAATATTTTTTTATAAGGTTTATAATAACTTATAAATCTTCTTATCATAATTTTTCTCCCCCCCTATTCTAATAATACTTTTTTACTTTTTCAGTTAATTTTGAATAAATATTATCAATAAACCATTTTTCACTTGATTTTTTTGAAATATCTTCTACATTTATCCAATCTAATCCACTATTTTCATCAGGCTTTACAAAAAGTTTCTCCTCTGTGTCCCCTTCCAATAAAAATGTCAAATTCAAATGAAGATGTGAAGAAACATATTTTCCTTTTTTTATATGCCCATTTACTGTAAGAATTTCCATTGAAAAAATATCTTTTGTTAAAAATTTTATATTTTTAATTCCACTTTCTTCTTCTATTTCTTTTAACACAACATTTCTTAAATTACTATCTCCGTCAGCGTGTCCTCCAAGCCAAGCCCAAGAGTTATAGATATTGTGATAGCACATCAAAACTTTTTTTCTAGAACTATCTACTATCCAAGCTGATACTGTAAAATGGCATTTTTTATTATCTCTTGTTAAAATATCTTTTTCATTTTCTAATAATTCAAGAATAATCTCTCTGTCTTTTTCCTCTTGCTCATTAAAAGGAATATAATTTTTTATCTCATTTTTTAAATTTTCCATTTTTACCTCTACAAAATTTTTCTTTCCTAAATTATATCATAAAATTTTATTTTAATTAATAAAAAACCTCAGTACAATATTTGTACCAAGGTTAAATTATTTCTATTTGTATATTTTAATCTTCTTCGATTTCTTCTATCTCTCTTAAAACTCTTTTACTAGAATTTTCTAAAGCAATATCTTTAGGAGTTCTTCCCTTGTAGTCCTCTTGTTCTAAATCTGCTCCGTATTCCCAAAGTAATTTAAAAATTTTGTGAAAATCTTTTTTGGCTGCTATATGTAGAGGTGTTTCATGATTTTTATTTTCTACATTTGGATCAGCTCCGTGATACATTAAAGCATCAACAAACTCATATTTTCCCTCTTGAACAGCTAAATGCAGAATAGTGAATCCTTTTGAATCCTTTTCTTCAACAGTAATAATACTCAAATTTTCCTCAAAATTTTCAATGTCATCGCTTTCCAAAAATGTTAATAATTCCATTTTTTTTAAATTAATTTCTCCTTCTTTCTAAAATTTTCCTAACTTGCCGTTATTGTATATTATACTATATTTTTTTTAAATTTCAAGGACTTTATTTTGCTTTTTTTAAAATTTATCAGTCACTTTTTTTAACCAATTTAATTCTTTCTCATCTAAAAAAGTTTTTAATGTTTCAAAAATAACTTCATTATATTTATTAAGCCATTCTATCTCAAATTTGTCTAAATATTCTACCTCTATAGCATCTCTATCAAATGGAGCAAAAGTTATAGTTCTAAACTCTAAATACTGTCCATACTCATTTTTAAAAGTTTTTTCACTTAAAATTTCATTTTCAAGTCTTATTCCATATTCTCCATCTAAATAAATTCCTGGTTCAACAGTTGTTATCATATTAGGCTCTAAAATAACCCCACTTTTTCCTCTTAAAATATTTGGTCCTTCGTGGACACTTCCTAAATATCCAACTCCGTGACCTGTGGCACATCTATAATCAAGACCTAAATTCCAAATAACACTTCTTGCCACTGTATCAAGATTTCCACAAGTTGTACCTTTTGGAAATTTAAGTTTTGATAAATCTATCAAACTTTTTAATACATAGGTATAATGTTTTTTCATCTCACTTGATACATTTCCTATTGCAAAAGTTCTTGTTATATCTGTACTTCCTTCAAAATAATGTCCACCAGAATCTAAAAGTAAAAAACTTCCCTCTTCTAATGTAACGTTTGAATCAAGACTTGGAAGATAGTGCATCATTGGAGAATTTTTTCCAAAAGCAGATATTGTACTAAAATTATTTCCTAAATATCCCTCTTGCTCTTGCCTAAATTCCTCAACTTTTTTTACAATATCCATTTCTTTCATTTTGCTATAATCTTTTTGATTTTTTAGCCAGTACATTAATTTTGTAACAGCTATCCCATCTTTTATATGAGCATTTATTGTATTTTTTATCTCTGTTTCATTTTTTATAGCTTTTAAACTCACTGTTGGATTTTCTCCGTTTATTATTTCAATATTTTTATTTATACTTTTTACAATAAAGCAATTGACGTTATCATAATCTAATAAAATTTTATTTTTTAAAAGAATATTTTCTAAATAGTTATAAAAATCAAAATAGTCAAAAAGTTCTATATTATTTTCATTGAAATAATTTTTTATTTCAGTTGAGAATTTTGAAATATCTGTGAATAATAATACTCTTTCCATTGAAATAATAGCATAAGCCAAAACAAATGGATTATACTCAATATCGTTTCCTCTTAAATTTAAAAGCCAACCTATATCTTCAAGAGTTGAAAGAATATGAACTGTAGCATTTTTTTCTTTCATTTTTTCTCTTAATCTTTTTAATTTGCTTTCTAAAGATTCTCCAGAAAATTTTTCATCAAGTAGATATACTTTTTCTTTTGGAAGTGTAGGTCTTTCCTCCCATACCTTATCCAATAAATCTATCCCTGTTTTTATTCTAAAATTTTTCTTTTTAGCTATCTCTTCAAATTTTTTATACTCATTAAAAGATACTGTTCTTCCATCAAAAGCTAAGCAATCTCCAGAATTTAATTTTTTTTCTATTATTTGGTATAGAGTATCTTCTCCTTCTACTGCCATTTTCATCATTTTTATTTGAGTGCCTTTTATCTCGTTTTCACATTGAGTAAAATATCTTCCATCTGTCCAAAGATAACAATTTTTACTATCTACGAATATTGTTCCGTTAGATCCGATAAAACCACTTAAATATTCAACACCTTTGAAGAAATCACAAGGGTATTCGCTATTATGAAAATCTGATAAAGTTATAATATATCCATTTATATTATTTTCCCTCATAAAATATCTTAATTTTTCTATTCTATCGTCAATTAATTTTTTCATTTTTATCTTTCCCCCTAATTTGTGGTATAATATATATTATACCATAAAAAATACAAATAATTTCTTTAAAAAAAATAAAAAAATATGTATAATCTACATATGAAACTTAAGGAGGTTCAAATGAAAAAATTCAAAGAAGACCCAAATGATATTATTGAGGGGGAATTTTTAGAAGAAGATATACAAAATGAAAAATTTAATACAGATGAATATAGAGCTTTTTTCAAAGAGGATTCTTTTTGGAATAAGATAAAAGATTATGCTGTAAAAATTGGTTTAAAGGGAATTTATTTTGCTTTGATTTTATATTATGTACTTCAAAAAGAAAATATTCCTCTAAAAGATAAAACTTTAATAATCGGTGCTTTAGGTTATCTTATTGCTCCAGTTGATTTTATTCCAGACCTTATCCCTGGAATGGGATTTGTAGATGACATTGGAGCTTTAACTGTGGTTATTAAAAAAATGTCAGAACATATAGATGATAAAGTTAAAATCCAAGCAAAAGAAAAGTTACAAACTTGGTTTAAAAATATAGATGATATTGAAAAATTTTTATAATAAAAGGTGGATAGATGTTTGAATTTTTTATAGCAAAAAAACATATACTTGAAAAGAAAAAACAAAGTTTCATCGGAATAATTGGGATAATGATTGGGGTTACTGTTCTGATTGTTTCTATTGGTATTTCCAATGGACTTGATAAAAATATGATAGGAAGTATATTATCACTTAGCAGTCATATAAGCGTCTACGATGTAGAAAACAAAAGTGAATATGAAAAAATTGAGAATAAAATAAAAGAGATTTCTGGAGTAAAAGGTGTTCTTCCAAAAGTTTCAACTCAAGGGCTTATAAAATATAGAGGGGTTTACGGAGATTATGTTTCAGGTGTAAAAATTGAGGGACTTGATATTGAAAAAGCAAAAACAGCTATTGATATTGAGAAAAAAATCGTTCACGGAAAAATAAATTCTGAAAAAAGAAATGGGATTTATATAGGTAACGAACTTTTTAGACAGCTTGGAGCAAATATCGGAGATAAAATCTCTCTGGTTTCAGCAGAAAATCAAGAACTTCCCTTGGAAATTACTGGGGTTTTTGAAAGTGGATATTATGACTATGATATAAGTATGGTTATTATTCCCCTTGCAACAGCTCAGTATATGATGTATATGGGAGATAATATCACAAATCTTGAGATTACTCTCGATAATCCTTACGACGCCGATAGGATTTCTGATATTTTATCTGAAAAATATGGACTTTTTAATAGAACTTGGGGAGACCAAAATAAAAATCTTCTGTCAGCACTAGCTCTTGAAAAAACTGTTATGATTGTGGTTTTCTCATTGATAGTAGTTATTGCTGGATTTGTAGTTTGGGTTATTATGAATATGTTAGTTCGTGAAAAAATAAAAGATATTGGTATTATGAGGGCTATGGGATTTTCAACTCAAAATATTATGAAAATCTTTTTAATAGAGGGGATTACTTTGGGAGTAATTGGAATTTTTATAGGGGTTTTATTATCCCTTGGAATTTTATGGTATATTGAAAATTATTCTATCTCTGGAATTACTTCTATATATTATCTGAGCAAAATTCCTGTTGAGATTTCTCTAAAAGAGATTTTAATCATAGTTTTTGTAAACTTTATCGTTATATTTTTATCAAGTGTTTTTCCAGCATATAGAGCTGGTAAGATGGAAACAATGGAGGCTTTAAGATATGAATAAAATTTTGGAACTAAAAAATATAAATAAAACTTATAAAGGAACTAGCGAGACTTTACATATTTTAAAAGATTTAGATTTAGTTATCAATGAGGGAGAGTTTGTTTCTATCATTGGTAAATCTGGTTCTGGAAAATCTACCCTTTTAAATGTTATTGGACTTTTGGACTCTATTGATGAGGGAGAAATTTATATTCACGGAGAAAAAGTTGATAGAACTAACCATCAAAAAATAGACTTACTAAAAAATAGGGATATTGGATTTGTTTTCCAATTTCACTATCTTTTACCAGAGTTCACAGCTTTAGAAAATGTAATGTTACCTGCTCTTTTAAATAATTTTAATGACAAAAAAAATATTGAAGAAAAAGCTAAAAAGATTTTGGACAGCGTTGGCTTAAAAGAAAGATATAACCACAAACCAAACCAACTTTCTGGAGGAGAAAAACAAAGAGTTGCAATAGCTAGAGCTTTGATAAATGACCCAAAAATAATTTTGGCTGACGAGCCTACAGGAAATCTTGACGAGGAAACAAGTAATGAAATCCATAATCTTTTTAGAAAAATAAACAGAGAAAATAATCAAACTATTATTGTAGTTACTCACTCAAGAGAACTTGCAAATATTACTGATAAAAGATATTCTGTAAAAAATGGAAAATTATTTTTAGAAAATTAAATTTTTTAGACAAAATTTTTTAAAATTCCGTCTAAGTGTTATAAAGAAGCTTCATAAAAGAAGTATCCTCAGATAGAGGTTCATATAAAAGAGTACATCATGGAATACTTGAAGTACTAGAAGGAGTGGTGTTTATGAGAATATCAGTAAACGGAAGACATTTAGTTGTAACAGACCCTATTAACGATTATACTGTAAAGAGAGTTGAAAAATTAGACAAATATTTTGACCGTATAAGCGAAATAGTAGTAACTCTATCAGCAGTAAAATTAAGAAAAGGACCTTCACACACAGCAGAAATGAGAGCTCACTTAAACTCAACTGTATTAAAAGCTGTGGCTACTGAATCTGACCTTTATGTTGCAATAGATAAAGCTACAAGTATATTAGAAGGACAAATTAAAAAATATAAAGAAAAATTAAGAGATAATAATGATGTAGTTTCTCAAAGAGTTTTCAAATTTGACCCTACATCTAATACAGTTTCTACTGAAGCTACAAAACAAATAGTTAAAGTTTCTATGGAATCTAAACCTATGACACTTGAAGAAGCAATACTTCAAATGGAAACTTTAGGAAAAGATTTCTACATCTTCAACAACGAAGAAACTCAAGAAATGAATGTTGTTTATAAGAAAAGAGATGGAAACTACGCTCATGTAGAACCAGCTGAAGAATAAACAAAAATAATTTAATAACAATGGCAGGTCCTTAGTGACCTGCACTTTTTATATAAAAATATAAGTTGGAGGAAAATATGATAATAAAATTATTAGAACCATTAGTAGTAAAAAAAGAAGTTATTGAAAATCTTAGTAGTGAAATAAAAAAATTGGGGCATGAATTTGTTTACTATAATACAAAAACTACTGATGTTGAGGAATTAAAAGAAAGAGCAAAAGACGCTGACATTCTTATGATTGCAAATAATCCTTTACCTAACGAAGTTATAGAAGTGGCAAAAAATTTAAAAATGATATCTGTGGCTTTTACAGGATTTGACCATATTGGAACTCTTGCAAAAGAAAGAGGGATTGTTGTTTGTAATGCTGCTGGATATGCTAATAATGCCGTGGCTGAACTTGTAATTGGACTTACTTTAGACCTTATGAGAAATATTAATAAATGTAACTCTGTTATAAGAAAAGGTGGTACTATTGCTGGACTTATCGGTGGGGAAATAAAAGGAAAAACTGTTGGTATAGTTGGTACTGGAAGAATCGGTACTATGACAGCTAATCTTTTTAAATGTATGGGAGCTAATCTTATCGGTTATGATATTACAGAAAATCCAAAAGCTATTGAATTGGGATTAAAATATGTAGATATTGATACTTTAATGAAAACTTCTGATATAATCTCTCTACATCTTCCATTAAATGATTCTACAAGAGGATTTATCTCTAAAGAAAAATTATCTCTTATGAAAGAAACAGGAATTTTAATCAACTGTGCTAGAGGAGCTGTTGTTGATAATAATGCTTTAGCCCAAATTTTAAATGAAGAAAAAATCGCTGGAGCTGGTATAGATGTATTTGATATGGAACCACCTATCCCAAGTGATTATCCATTACTAAATGCTAAAAATACAATCCTTACTCCTCACGTTGCTTTTGCATCTCACGAATCTATGATTATAAGAGCTGAAATTGCTTTTGACAATGTTAATAAATATTTAGCTGGGACTCCAATAAATGTAGTAAAATTATAATAATTTAATTAAAAAGGGCTGTCGCATTTTTTATTAAAAAGAATATAGATTAAAAATTACGGAAATTATGGAGAAAAATTAGATTTATAAAGCGATATTAAACGCTAAAAATCACAACTGTTTGAGCGTCAGCGAGTTTTGTGATTTTAGTGAAATGAGCTTTTAATAAATCAATTTTTCGTAATCTGTAGTAATTTTTAATCTTATATTTCTTAAATTTGTGACAACCCTTTTTTATATTTTTTATTCTACTGCTGCAGTTACTACTATTTCAACAAGAAGTTCTTTTTCTGCTAAAGCTGCTTCTACACAAGCTCTTGCAGGAGCGTGTCCAGCTTCGACCCAATTATCCCAAACTTCATTCATTTCATCAAAATAACTTATATCTTTTAAATATATTGTCGCCATAAGTATTTTTGATTTATCACTACCAATATCTTTTAGAACTCTTTCTATATTAGCTAAAGCTTCTTTAGTTTGAGTTTGAACATCTTTTTTTCCTTCATTCTCTTCAAAACAACATTGTCCACAAAGATAAGCTACACCATTATGAATTACAGCCTCACTAAGTCTTTTTCCAACATTAAATCTTTTTATCATCACTACCTCCTCAAATATTATCTCTATTTCACTTTATAATATTTAAGAAAAATTGTCAAATTATTTTATCCAAAGAATTTTTCCATATCTTCTTCAACTGTTGAAATTCCACTTATTCCAAATTGCTCAACCAATACCTTAGCAACATTTTCTGATAAAAATCCAGGTAATGTTGGACCTAATTTAATATTTTTTACTCCTAAGTATAAAAGTGCTAATAAAACTATTACAGCCTTTTGTTCATACCAAGAAATATTATAAATTATTGGCAGATCATTAATATCATTTAATTCAAAAATTTCTTTTAATTTTAAGGCGATTAAAGCTAAAGAGTATGAGTCATTACATTGTCCAGCATCTAAAACTCTTGGTATTCCTCCAATATCTCCTAGATTTAATTTATTATATCTATATTTTGCACAACCAGCAGTTAAGATAACTGTATCTTTAGGAAGATTTTTTGCAAATTCTGTATAATAATCTCTCTTTGTACTTCTTCCATCACAGCCACCCATTACCACAAATTTCTTAATAGCTCCACTTTTTACAGCCTCTACTATCTTATCTTTTAATGCAAATACTTGTTCGTGAGCAAATCCCCCTATAATTTCCCCTGTTTCTATCTCCTTTGGTGGTAGACATTTTTTAGCTTGTTCTATCACTTGAGAAAAATCCTTTTCTTCCCCTTCTATATGTTTGCAACCATCAAAAGAAACTAAACCTGTTGTATAAATTCTATCTTTATAGCTCTGTTTTGGAGTAACTATACAGTTAGTTGTCATCACTATTGGACCATTGAAACTTTCAAATTCATCTTGTTGTTTCCACCAAGCATTTCCATAGTTTCCTACAAAGTTTTTATACTTTTTAAATTTTGGATAATAGTGAGCTGGTAACATTTCAGAGTGAGTATATACATCTACACCAGTTCCTTGAGTTTGTTCTAGTAACATTTCTAAATCTTTTAAATCATGTCCTGATATTAATATTCCCGGATTTTTTCCAACCCCTATATTAACTTTTGTGATCTCTGGATTTCCATAATTTTTAGTATTAGCTCTATCTAAAAGTTCCATTCCAAAAACTCCATACTTTCCTGTTTCCATTACTAATCCTAAAGCATCTTCAACAGTTAAATTTTTATCTAAAGTTTTTGCTAAAGCTCTTTGTAAAAATATATCTATCTCTTCATTATATTCATTTAAAACATTTCCGTGAGTTACATAAGCTGATAACCCCTTCAATCCATAGATTACCATCTCTTTTAAACTTCTTAAATCTACATTTTTTTCATTTAAAATACTTATTCTCTCATCTCTTGTTAAATAATCTTTTCTCTCAATAGAAAATTCACTAGCCTCAGATAACATCTCTTTATTTTTTAATCTTCCATATAGATCTCTCTTGATTTCTAAAGATTGCTCTATTCTATCCTCTATATTTCCCTCTGAAAAGTTTACATTTGTAATTGTAGTGAAAAGATTATCCAAAACAACTTTATTTATTTCAGAAGATATAACCTCTCCCTCTTCTCTTAATCTTGTAGTGATCTCACAAATTCCTTTTGTTATATATACTAATAAATCTTGTAGGTAGGCAACATTTGCTGTTTTTCCACAAACTCCAGCCACACTACATCCTTTACAATTTAAAGTCTCTTGGCATTGCCAACAAAACATTTTATTTTCCATCTATTTTAACCCTCCTCTTTTTTCTTTTTTTACATTATATATAATTTTTTCTATATTTTATGTTGCTTATGCAACTTTTTTTATTTTATGATATAATTAAATATAAAACTTTTAGGAGAAAAATATGAAATACTTGAATTTATTAAAAAAATTGCCACTTTTTTTAATCTAAGTGATAATGAAATTCTATTTATATTAAAATTTTTTAATTTTTCAGAGGAAAATTTTGATAAAAATAATCTAATTTTTCAAGCTGGAAATCCTATCACTAAGATTGGAATTATTATTTCTGGAGAACTAAATGTTATAAAAGAAGACTTTTGGGGAAATAGAAATATTTTGGAAAAATTTAAATCTGGAGAAATTTTTGGTGAAGTTTTTGCTCTTTCAAAAAGAAGTACTCCAAATCTAAGTGTTGAGGCCTCACAAAACTGTAAAATTTTATTTTTAGATTTAAAAGATTTTTTAATCAATAATCCAAAAAATCCTTTTGAAATCTATAAATTTTTAAATAATGTTTTTCAAATTTCTCTGAAAAAAAATATTCTACTAACTCAAAAAATAGAACACATCACTAAAAAATCTCTAAAGGAAAAAATTATTTCCTTTCTATCTGCTGAGGCTTTAAAAAATAAAAGTAACTCTTTTGATATTAAATTTGATAGACAAGAATTAGCTGATTATCTATCTGTTGATAGAAGTGCTTTATCCAGAGAGCTTAGCACTTTAAAAAAACAAAAAATACTGGACTATAATAAAAATCATTTCACACTTTTTAAATAATTTTTTAGTTGCCAATGCAACATATTTTTTATAATTTTTATATTATAATCTACATATAATTTAAAAGTTTTTAGGAGGATTTTATGATAAGAAAGGTTATAAAAATAGATGAAAATAAGTGTGATGGTTGTGGTGCTTGTGTAAAAGCTTGCCACGAGGGAGCTATTGGACTTGTAAATGGAAAGGCTAAACTTTTAAGAGATGATTATTGTGATGGACTTGGAGATTGTCTACCTTCTTGTCATACTAACGCCATCTCTTTTGAAGAAAGAAAGGCTCTTCCTTATGATGAAGAGGCTGTAAAATTAAATATGGCTCAAAAAAAGAAATCTGATTGTTCTTTTGGTAGTTATCCGGAAAATCAAATAAAAGTTATTAAATCTCATTTTGGTTGCCCTGGATCAAATTTAAAAACAATAAAAGTTTCTTCAAATGAAAAAGAAAATTTTGAAGAGAATATTATACAAAGTAAACTGCAACAATGGCCTGTACAGATAAAACTTGTACCTATAAATGCTCCTTATTTTGATGGAGCTAATCTTTTAATTGCTGCTGATTGCACGGCTTTTGCCTACGGTAATTTCCATAATGAATTTATAAAAAATAGAATAACTCTTATAGGTTGTCCTAAGTTAGACTCTGGAGATTATGAGGAAAAATTAACAGAAATTATTAAAAATAATAATATAAAATCTTTAACAGTTGTAAGAATGGAAGTTCCTTGTTGTGGTGGAATCGAAAGAGCTTCTGTAAATGCTTTAAAAAATAGTGGTAAATTTATCCCTTGGCAAGTTGTTACTATCTCTATTGATGGTAAAAAATTTGATATATGAGTCTGTGAAAAAAGTTGTAGCAAAAGCTACAACTTTTTCTTTTATTTCTCTAATTTACTTCTTAAAAATTTTACTTTTTCTTCTATATTTGGAGCTCCTACTATATCACTTACAAGACATATTCTTTTTGCTCCATGACCTATGATTTTATCAATATTATGTTCTTTTATTCCACCAATAGCAACAAACGGAATATCTAAGTTTTTAACAGCAAAATCTAAATATTCTAAACCAACTGGAGCTGTATCCTTTGTAGTTGTTGGAAATATTGGTCCAACTCCCAAATAATCTACATCAGGATTTTCAAAAGCTTTTTTCCCTTGTTCAGGTGAGTGAGTAGAAAGTCCAATTATTTTATCATCACCAATAAGTTTTCTCACTTCACTAGGTGGTAAATCATCTTGTCCAACATGTACCCCGTCAGCATCAACTAAAAGAGCAATATCTATATTATCATTTACTATAAACAAAACACCATTTTTTCTGCAAACTTCTCTTAAAACTCTTGCTTCTTCTAATTTTTGTCCAAGAGATTTTTTCTTCTCTCTGTATTGAATTATTTTTATTCCACCTTTAATCATTGCCTCTACACATTCAAGATTAGTTTTTCCATTGGCAAAATTTTCTCCAGTTATACCATATAACCCTTCTGGAATTATTATTTTATTTCTCAAAATATCCTCCAATCTCCAAAACTTTTTCAGCCATCATACAAGCAACAGCTCCTACCTTATGTGAATAAGTTTTATAAATATCTGTATCAGTTTCAAAATCTCCAACTACTGTAAGATTTTTTCCAAATTTTCTTATTTTTATATTTTTAGTTTCAAAGCCTCCTATCCCTGAAGCTGAAACTATTTTTTTTCCTAATGGCAAAAGCTCCTCAACTAAAAGAGATTTATACTCTTTTTTATCAAATGCTTCAACCACTATATCACAATCTTTAAAAAATTCTTTGATATTATCCCTTTCAAATTTTATTATTTCATTTTCAATTTGAATACTTGGATTTATCAAAAGAAGATTTTTGGCTAAAGTTTCACTTTTATAAAGACCCACTTGTTCTTTAAAAAAGAATTGTCTATTTAGATTGCTCTCCTCTATTTTATCAAAATCTCCAAACTTAAAATTTTTTACACCAGCACGAACAAGATGATAAGCTACATTTGAGCCTATTCCTCCACAACCAGCAATTCCTATTATCATACTAATTGCTCCCAGTCTTTGAAAACAGGTTGGTAACCATTATCTCTTATAGCTTGAATTGTTTCTTCAGCACTTCTATCATCACTTATCTCAAATTGACAAGTAGATGGATCGTTGTCTGTATATCCTCCAACATCTGTTTTTGAACCAACAGACATTTTTGTAATTCCCATATGCATTAAGTGATCTCTAAAATCAGCCACTTCTCTTGTAGAAATATTTATATCAGCTTTAACTTCAAAAATTCTATAAGCTGTCATAAATTGTACAAAAGTTACATCATCTAGTGGATGATCTGGTTGGAATCCTCCCTCTGCTGGATTTATTCTTGGAAGTGATATTGCAAAAGATGAGTTTAAATATTTATCTGTTAAATATTTTAAGTGAAGTCCAGCCATAAAAGCCTCTTGTCTTATATCACTTAAACCAAATAATGGTCCAATTCCTATTGTTCTTATTCCAGCTTTTGCTCCTCTCTCTGGAGTGTTTAGACGGAAGTGATAATCTTTTTTCTTTCCTGATAAGTGAACTTTATCATAAATTTCTTCGTTATAAGTTTCTTGATAAACTGTTAAACCATCTACTCCTATATCAGCAAGTTCTTTATACTCCCATTCTTCTAATGGCATAACTTCTATTGAAACAGAGTTAAAATGTTTTTTCAATACTTTTACTGCATCTTTTAAATAATCTAAAGTTACAAGACCGTGAGCTTCTCCTGTAAGCATAAGAATATGTTCTACACCTGTTTTTGCAATTTCTATTGCTTCAGCTTCTATTTGTTCAAGAGTTTGGTGTTTTCTAACTATGTGGTTTTTCTTTGAAAATCCACAGTAAGTACAGTTATTTGTACAGAAGTTTGAAATATATATTGGCATATAAAGAGAGATTATATTTCCAAAATGTTGAGTTTTAAGTTCAGCTGCTCTTTGTGCCATTCTTTCTAAATGATTTTTTGCTTTTGGTGATAAAAGATTTAATAGATCATATTCTGTTAAATTTTCTTTATAGATACTATCAAGTACATCTTCATCTGTTACTCTTGCAAAATAATTTTCATAATCAAAATCTTTCCATTGCTCTACAACTGAATAAAATCCCATTATTTGTCACCTCTGAATAAGAAGTCTGTAAGTGGAGATGAAGCGTTAGCATATTTTGAAGTTTTAGCAAGTTTTGCTAAGTACGCCATTCTTCCAGCTTTTACTGCCATAGCAAATGCTTCTCCCATTTTTACTGGATCTTCTGCTGTTGATATTGCTGTGTTAACAAGTACTGCGTCAACTCCCATTTCCATAGCTTCAGCAGCTTGAGATGGTGCTCCAATTCCTGCGTCAACTATTACTGGAACTCTTTTATTTTCATTTATCATTTCTATTAAAGGTTTTGTAAGTAATCCTTTATTTGATCCGATTGGTGCCCCAAGTGGCATTACTGCTGCAGCTCCAGCTTCTTCTAATCTTTTTGCAGCAATTAAATCTGGAGTCATATATGGAAGTACTATAAATCCTTCATCTGCTAAAACTTTTGTAGCTTTTATAGTTTCTTCATTATCTGGCATTAAATATTTCATATCGTTTATTATTTCTATTTTTATAAAATCTCCACAACCAGCTTCTCTTGCAATTCTTGCTATTTTAATAGCTTCTTCAGCGTTTCTTGCTCCAGAAGTATTAGGAAGTAAAGTTATTCCTTTTGGTATATAGTTTAAAACATTTTCTTTTGGGTTTGCAAAGTTAACTCTTCTAAGAGCCATTGTTATTATATTTGACCCACTAGCTTCTAACATTGGAGCTATTAGATTTTTATCAGAAAATTTTCCTGTTCCTGTAAGTAATCTGCTTTCAAATTCATGTCCTTTTAATACTAATTTATCCATCTTTTCCTCCATAAACTTTTATTTTTTATATAATATTAATTTTTTTATTTTATCCACCAGAAACAAAAGTTAGAACTTCTATCTCATCATTTTCTTTGATGCTTACATCTTTCCAATTATCCCTTTTTATAAGCTCATCATTTAATAAAACAACAGCTCCAGAAAGATTAATATTTTTTTCAGAAGAAAGTTTTTCAATAAATTCGCTTATTAACATCTCTTTTTCGATATTTTCAGAAACTCCATTTAAAACTATTTGCATTTTTTCCCTCCTTTTACAAAAAAAATCCCTAGTATTTCTACTAGGGAAGTCTTTTATCAATTAATCAACCACTTTTTTATAACTTAATAGCTATCAGATGTCTGATACTCCAAGTGGAGGGTTAATTTTACTTCCTTTCGCCAGCATTATCTGGTTCAAGTAATAAGAGTCGAGGTCGAACCTCCTCTCAGCCAGTTACGGCTCCCCTAGTAAGTTATATTTATTTAATTTTTAGTTGATAATGTATTCTATAACTTTACAACTGTTTTGTCAAGAGTTTTTATAATTTAAACTCTGCTGACATTCCTATTGTATGAACTGTTTTTTCAAAAGTTGTACTTCCTTTCTCTGCATTAGCAGTTCCATTTTCATAATCAACAAATCCATAAGATAGAGTATATTTTCTTGTTTCATTAGGTGAATATGTTACTCCAACACAATACATATGAGCATCTAAAGCATAGTCAGTATCTTTGTAAGTTCCTTCATTTGCTCCAGTATTAGTGTATTGATATCCTGCCATTAAAGTATATTTTTCATTTAGTTTATAATCAAAACCAATTGATGCTTCGTAACCATTTGTATAGTTATCATAAGCGTGGTCTTCATTAGCTTGCTCTATAAAATAATAGTTTCCACTTGCAAGAAGTGTTAATCTATCAGTCATATCATAAGAAATTCCTAATGCCATCATTGCTGGAAGATTTCTATTTCCATCTACTAACCACTCTTTAATTACAGCCTCTTGTCTTAAAGCTCCGTCTATTCCAGCAATTGCTCCATTTATAGTTGTTTCAAGTTGCTCATGATTTGCTAACTCTTTAGACGTAGAAGTTTTTAATCCATTTTTACCATTTTTAGCATCAAAATCTAATTCTATTTCAGATTCATATTTAAAACCGATATTTAATCTATCAGTTGGTTTATAGTTAAATCCTATTACTCCACCTACTCCATAAGCTTCTCTCTCAGCATCTAAAGTAATATTTACTGGTACTTTAACAGGAAGTTTTCCATTAGTATCTATCTCAAAATTTCCTGTTCCTTCAAGAGCTCTTGTAGCGTATATTAATCTAATTCCTCCAGCTACTGAAAATTTTTCATTTAATTTTTGTGCCATACCAAAATTAATATTATAATAAAAAGATGACCCTTCAACAGTAGTTCCACCTAAATAATTTACTTTTGCACCTGTCAATCCCATCACAGGTAATCCTTTTTCAATTTCTTCTCCTATAACTTCAAAAGCTGAAATTCCATTATCATATTTTACAGTTCCACCACCAGCAGCTATTCCTGCGTGAGCAAAATAACTTCTATCTCCATCTTTTTTTACAAATTGAAAACTTGGAACCATTGGAGATGCAAAATCACTATTATGAACTCCATTTTGTCCATCAGATAATTTGCTTTTATGTGTATTCATTGTATAATCTTTAAAAATTGTTTGAGCATTTACTTTGAAATAAGTTCCATCTTCCATAAATACTGTTCCTGCTGGGCTATAAAAAGCTCCAGATGTTCCGATTTTTCCTATCATTGATGGGTGAGCAAAATATTCGGCGTCTTGTTGTGCAAGATAGTCAATACTTCCTCCATAAGCGTTTACTGAGGCTAAAAGAGCCATTAACATAAGCGTTTTTTTCATTATTCCTCTCCTCTTAAAAGTTTTATATTTAAATTTTTTTCTAACTGATTTTCTGGAAGTTTATCCATCTTTAGAGCTTCTCTCATTATTAAACCTCCAACCTCTCTTAATTCTTTTTCTATTATTTCATAAGTTGGATTATAAAATCCTGAACAAATAAGGCAAGCAAAACCATGAGTGCTCCACCAACCTCTTCTTATTAACCAATCAATAGTACTATCTTTTAAATCTTTATATTTTTCATTTTCTTTAAAACTTTTATAAACCAATCCTACCAAATCATTTGTTATCTCATCTAAAAATTCTTTTGAAAGATTTTCTCTCATAAAAATTGCTCTAAATAAATCTTTTTCCTCTTTTGCAAAAAGACAAATTCCTATCCCAATATTCAAAAGCCCCAACTCTGTATAATTTATTTTTACCTTATCGAAAAGTTTATTTTTAGCCAAAACTGAAAGTTCATTTTTAAGCTCACTCATAGATGAAAAATTTGAATAAACTCCTATTGTAGATATTCCTAACTCTTTTGCTATAACTCTAGCAGAAATTTTTTTCATTCCATCATGAACCAAAATTTCATAAGCTTTATCCAAAATTTCTTCCTTAGTAAATTTTAATTTTCTCCCCATTAAAAACTCCCTTTTAAAAATAACATAACACTATTATTTAAAATAAAAAACTTATTTTTTAACACACTATTAAAAATTATACATTATATCCCTTTAAAAATCAAGGAATAAATATTTTTTATTTTCAAATTTCATAACACTATTATAAAATAACATTACACTTTATAAAATTATTAATTACATCTATTATATTATTTTTAACAAAAAATAAAAAAACTGTACCATTTTTTAATTATTTAAAATCTTAGATACAGTCTTTTTTTATATTCTTTATCTTATTTTTATAAAACTTGGCTCCATTTTTTCAAAAGAAGAGATATATTTAACTCCTAACTTTTCCAAAATCTCATAAGCAATTTTAAAATCTTTAGTGATATCATCTTTTCTATGGGAATCAGAACCTATTGTTATTACTTCTCCACCAAGTTCAAAATATCTTTTTAATATTTCAAAATCTGGATAAACTCTATCTTCTCCATATCTATAACCAGAGGTATTTATTTCTATTCCTTTTCCTTTTGAAATAATTTCTTTAAGTATTTTTTCTATTATTTCAATATGATTTCCTATATTCATTCCTCTATATTTAGGTCCACCATATCTTGTTATAAAGTCAAGATGACCATAAACATTAAATTTATTATAATTTTTTACATTTTCATAAACTGTTCTAAAATATAAGTCTTGCATCTCATCTCTAGTTCTTCCCTCTTGTAAAATTCCAAAACTTAAATCATATCTGTCTATTCCATGACTAGATGCAATCACAAAATCCAGTGGATATTTTTTTAATTCTTTCTCAAAATAATTTAAAGTATGAGGTTGAACTCCAACTTCCAATCCAAGTTTTAAATTTATTTCATTTTTATATTTTTCTTTTAGCCTTAAAATCTCGTTTGAATATTCATCTAAATCAATATCCCACTCTGGTCCAATATCTATCATATCTTTTTCCAAATGATCTGTGATAGCTATCTCTTTTAATCCTAAACTTATTGCTTTTTTTAAAATCTCATCTAAATCTTCTCTGGAATCTCCAGAAAATCTACTATGAATATGATAATCACTATAAAACATTTTTATCTCCTATCTTTTTTTCATAATCAACAAACAACATAAAAAATACCACAACCAATCCCATTGCACCGAATAATACAGCTTTTTCTAAAAATATTTTAGTTAATTCTGCACTAATCATTCCACCACCTATAAAAGATATAATTATTCCAAAATAAAGGTTGCTTTTTCTAAAAGTCTCCCTTTTCTTATCTCTCATAAATTTATATAAAAATTCACTGGTACTTCTCAGATTTCCAGTACACATTGTTGAGGCATAAACATTTCCTCTAAATTTTTTAAATGTATCTACCTGAAGTGAACATACAAAAGATACCAAGACATTGGCTATTATATCATATTTTCCTATTGGAATAAAACTTACTCCCAAAAGAGTTACTATTTCCAAAAGTAAAATTCCCTGTCTCCAATGAAAATTTTCTTTATTACATTTTTCTCTTACAAACTCAGCTATTAAAACCCCAAGAACAAAAGCTGTTATTGGCATAAAATATTCAAAAGCACTCCACCATTTTTTCTCAATAAGACTTATCCCAAATAAAACTATATTTCCTGTCTGAACATTTGCAAAAACTTTCCCTCTACAAACATAAGTATGAACATCTAAAAATCCACCAACCAGAGCAAGTATAATCCCTATCCGATACCTTTCAGACATCTGAACTTCTTTTTCCAATGTTATCACTCCTTAATCCTAAAACTTACAACTAATTATATCATAATAAAAAAAATAAAAAAATAGTTGACAAATTTATTTTTTTTGTGTATTATACTTGCAAATAAAAAATATCCATCAAGAGAGACGGAGGGACTGGCCCTGAGATGTTTCAGCAACCTACTTTATGTGTGGTGCTAATTCCTGTAGATGGCAGATACAAGCTACTATCTTTAAAATAATTTCTCCAAATTCTTGATCGATTTTAAGAAGTTGGAGATTTTTTATTAAGAGTGATATTTTTTATAATTTATAAAAATTTTTCAAGGAGATGATAGTATGAAATTATCAAAAACTTTACTTACTTCTGTTTTAACTTTTGCTTTATTTGGAAATTCGACTTTCTCTAAAACTCTTAAGGTAGGAGCTTCACCTGTTCCTCACGGAGAAATATTAGAAGTGGTTAAACCTGAACTTGCTAAAAAAGGAATAGACCTAGAAATTATTGAGTTTAATGAATATGTTACTCCTAACTTAGCTTTAGCTGATAAAAGTTTAGATGCAAACTTTTTCCAACATATTCCATATTTAGAAAAATTCAGAGAGGAAAGAAATCTAAAAATCTCTTCTGTTGGTGATGTTATTATTTCTCCAATAGCAATCTATTCTAATAAATATAAATCTCTTGAAGAAATTCAAAAAGGAGATACTATAGCTATTCCAAGTGACCCATCTAACGGTGGTAGAGCTTTACTTTTACTTCATAACTCTGGGGTTATAACTTTAAAAGACCCTACTGATCTTTATGTAACAGAGTTTGATATTGTAAAAAATCCTAAAAAATTAAAATTCAAATCTATTGAAGCTCCTCAACTTCCTCGTGTTCTAAATGATGTTGATGTGGCTGTTATAAATGGAAACTATGCTTTACAAGCTGGAATTTCTCCTACAAAAGACGCTATCAAAATCGAGGGAAAAGATTCTCCTTATGTTAATGTAGTAGTTGTAAGAGATGAAAATATAAATGATCCTGATGTTAAAGAATTAGTTAACGAATTACAATCTGAAAAAGTAAAAAAATTCGTTGATGAAAAATATCAAGGTTCTATCATCACTACTTTTTAATTTTTACTTTCAATGGGGATAAGGACTTTAAATAGTCCCCCCACACCTTTTTCAGTTAAGATAGAAAATTCTTCGGCTATTTCAATTACATAATTTTTAGGAATAAAATTTTCATTTATTACATATTTTTTTAAATTTTTATAGCTTTCAAACAAGCTTGTATAGGAATCACTAAAATTCATTAGAAAATGCTCTCCTATATAAAGCTCTTCACTTTTTTCTAATAAAATTTTATTTGGCACTATAATCCCGATTTTCTTTACAGGAATTATACTATCTCTACCCAATTTTTCTATATTACTTATATCTGTTATAGTTATATATTTTACTTCCTCTATTCCATTTTTCTTAGCTATTTGATGAAGTTTTTCATAATTCATAGCCATTTCTGCTTCATCTATTTGATTTTTCATTTTAAGAAAATAACAATTTATTTTTTCTATCTTTCCAAAACTTATTTTCTTTCCAATCTCCTCAGAAAATTCTTTCATATTTTTTATTTTTTTCTGAATTTTTTCTTTGGATTTTTGTAGCTCATCTATTTTTAAATCAATTTCATCTACTTTATTTTCTAAAAACTCTATACTTTTATCAGAATTTTTTAACTCTGTAAACTCTTTTATCTCCTCTAATGAAAAACCAGCTTTTTTCAAAGTCAGCAAGAAAAAAAGTTCCCAAATCTGTTCATTTGAATAATATCTATAACCATTAATCTCATCTACAATATATGGCACTAAAATATTTTTTTTATGATAAAAAATAAGAGTTTGTCTTGATATATTAAAAATTTTCGCCATCTCTGATATCTTATATCTATTTTTCATCTTTTCTCCTTGACTGTATAGTTTAGTATATAGTTTATAATACCATAGAAAAGATTTTTTTTCACTATTTTTTAAGGAGGTATTGTTAAATCTTAATTATTTATGGAAAATAAAAATATTTTAGAAAATGAAAATATAACGAAACTATTTTTTAAATTTGCTATTCCAAGTATTTTTGGAATGCTTATAGTTTCACTTCAAATTATGGTTGATGGAATGTTTCTTGGACAAAACGTTGGTCCGATGGGACTTGCTGCTGTAAATCTTTCTATGCCCCTTATCAATTTTCTTATGAGTATAGGACTAATGATTTGTGTAGGGGGAGGAGTTATCACAAGTATTTACAAGGGAAATAAAAAAATAAAAAAATCCCGTGAAATTACTACTATCACTTTGGGACTTTTGATATTTGTTTTAGAATTTTTATCTATTATTGTCCTTATAAAACTTGATTTTTTTATCAAAGTTTTGGGAGCTAATGAAAATATATACCCTTATGTAAGAGCATATATGATTCCTATGATGATTGGAGCTTTTTTTTATACTGCCCCTATTTTTACAGAAACTTTTGTAAAAATAGAGGAAAAACCAAATTTTGTTTTTATTAGTGGACTTACTTGTTTAGTTTTTAATGTTATTTTAGATTATCTACTTATTGTAAGACTTAAATTAGGTATGACTGGAGGAGCTAGTGCCACTATTATAGCTTGTGCTTTTGGATTCTTTGCTCTTTTACCAAATTTACGTTTTAAACTTCCTAGAAAAAAAATTGGATATTACATAAATGATATAAAAAATATTTTCTACAACGGAAGTTCTGAGATGCTTTCAGTAGTTTCTTCAACATTTGCTATGTATCTATTTAATCTAGTTATTATGGATAAAATTGGAGTTTTGGGAGTATCGGCTCTGACAATAGTATTTTATATCAATCAACTTTTAAATATTAGTCTTTATGGACTTTCCCAAGCTTTACAGCCGTTAGTTGCATATAATCTTGGAGCTAGACATCTAGATAAAATCAAAAAAGTTTTAAAAGTTTCTCTTATTACAGGGGGAAGTTTGGGAGTTATTGCATATGTGGGAAGTCATCTTTGGGGAACTCTTATTATTAAAATTTTTTCAAAAGGTAATCAAGAGCTTATTGAGCTAGCAGGAACAGCATTATTTTATGTGAGTTTTGCTTACTTAATTTCTTTTGCAAATATAATCTCTACATCTTTTCTGACTTCTATTGAAAAACCTTTAGAGTCAGTTATCGTTTCAATGGGAAGATCTATTATATTTATTGCTATTCCACTATTTATTCTTCCAAATATTATTGGCTCAAAAGGGATTTGGCTTTCAATTCCCATAGCTGAGATTTTATGTTTGATAGTTAGTTTCTATCTTATGAAAAAATCTATTTTATACTTAGAAAGAAAATTAAAATATTAATTATTGAGACTTTCATATTTTTAATTAAAAAGAATATAGATTAAAAATTACGGAAATTATGAAGAAAAATTAGAGTTATAAAGCGATATCGAATGCTAAAAATCACAACTGTTTAAGCATAGCGAGTTTTGTGATTTTAACGAGATGAGCTTTTAATAAATCAATTTTTCGTAATCTGCAGTAATTTTTAATCTTATTTTTCTTAAGTTTATAAAATATTTATTTTTTTACTATTTTTTTCTGAATAATATTTTATCATATTTTCAAGTTCTTGTGCTGCTATACTTAGACAATGTCTTTTTCTTTTTACAAAACAAATATTTCTTTCTGGAATTTTCTCTTTCAAATTTAATCTATATACTGTTTCTTCTGATAAATTTTCTAAAAATATTTCAGGAAGAAAACCTATTCCTAAATTAATTTTCACAAGAGGGAGTATCTGATCTACCGTAGCCACTTCAATACTTGGAGAAAAATCAATCCCCTCTTTCAAAAAGAAATTTGAATAAAATTCATATGTTTTTGTCTGTTTGTTCATAGAGATCAAAGGATATTCTACTAATTCTGATAAAGATAATTTTCTATTTACCAATTCTAAAAAAGTCGATCCACATACAGCTATCTCTTTAAATCTTTTTATTACCATATTCTCTAGGTTAGAGGTAATTTCAAAAGGAGAAGTTATCACAGCCATATCCACAATCCCCTCTTTTAGAGCAGTAATTGCTTGAGGAGTTGAGTAATTTGATATACAAATTCTAACTTTCGGATATTTTTGTTTATATTCTTTTAATACAGGCAAAAGAAAAGAATGAAGAGCAATCTCACTTGCTCCAAGAAAAATTGTACCACTTTGAAGATTTTTATTCAGAGCTATCTCTTTTTCCCCAGCCTCGATTTGTTCCACCGCTATTTTTACATATTCAAACATTTTTTCCCCCTCAGGTGTTAAATTAACTCCTTGATGAGATCTAATAAATAAAGTACAGCCTAACTCATATTCCAAAGTTTTTATTATCCTTGTAATATTTGGTTGATTATTTTGTAAAAACATAGAGGCTCGTGTTATACTTTTATATTTTGCCACATAATAAAAAACTTTATAATACTCATAATTTATATTCATAAAATACTCCCCATACTATTTTCATATATCTACAATACTAAATATATATTTTACATATGATTTTATTAGTATTATAATATATATAATTTTGTTTTTCAATGATTATATACAATTTAAAATTTATAATATATTATAGGAGGAAAAAATGAAATCTTTGGAAAAAGAAACCCAAGATCCTAAAAAGTCAAATTCTCCAAATAAAGATTTGACAGTAGGAAAACCTGAAACTGTATTATGGCAATTCTGTTTGCCTTTGTTTGGAAGTATTATTTTTCAACAACTGTATAATATCGCTGACAGTCTTATAGCAGGAAAATTTATAGGAGAAAACGCCCTTGCTGCTGTAGGAAATGGTTATGAAATTACTTTAATTTTTATAGCTTTTGCTTTTGGAAGTAATATCGGTTGTTCTGTTATTGTTTCTCAATTTTTTGGAGCTAAAGATTATGGCAAAATGAAAACAACAGTTCATACTGCCATGATTTCTAGTGCTGTACTTTGTTTAAGTTTAATGGTTATTGGTATTGGATTTTGTGATTCTTTACTTCATTTAATTAATACCCCTCCAGAACTTTTCCAAGATTCAAAACTTTATCTTGATATTTATGTTTGGGGACTTCCTTTTGTATTTTTCTACAATATTGCTACAGGGATATTTTCAGCTCTAGGAGATTCAAAAACTCCATTCTTCTTTCTTGTAGTTTCATCTCTATCAAATATAGCTGTTGATATTTTATTTGTTACGACTTTCAATATGGGAGTTGCTGGAGTTGCTTGGGCTACTTTCTTATGCCAAGGAATAAGTTGTATTTTAGCTATCTCTGTTGTATTTAATAGACTAAAAAAAATAAAAACAACTGAAAAAGGACTGATTTTCTCTTGGAATATTCTAAAAAAAATCGCCTTTATTGCTGTACCAAGTATCTTCCAACAAAGTTTTATCTCAGTGGGAAATGTTATTATTCAAAGTGTTATCAATAGCTTTGGTTCTGGGGTTATTGCTGGATACTCAGCCTCTGTAAAACTTAATAATTTAGTAATAACATCTTTTACAACTTTAGGAAACGGTATTTCTAACTATACAGCACAAAATATTGGTGCTGGTAAACTTGAAAGAATTAAAAATGGATTTTTTGCAGGTCTAAAACTTGTTTGGATTTTGTGTGTTCCTCTTATTATTATATATTTCTTTGCAGGAAAATATCTTCTATATATGTTTATGGACGAACCAACTATTGCTGCTACAAAATCAGGAATTAATTTCTTAAGAATTTTATCACCTTTCTATTTTGTTATCTCTGCAAAATTAGTTGCTGATGGTATTCTTCGTGGAGCTGGAATGATGAATAAATTTATGATAGCCACTCTTACAGATTTAATTCTTAGAGTTGTTTTAGCAATAGTTTTAGCAAAAACATCTTTAGGATCAAATGGTATCTGGTGTGCTTGGCCTATTGGTTGGTCTGTAGCTGCAATACTTTCTATCAAATTTTATCATTCAGGAAAATGGTATTCTCAAAAGAAAAACTCTTAATTTTTAAAAACTTATTAATTTTTCTTTTCCATAAAGAATATATAAAAAAAGGTTATTGCTTTTAAACTAGTAATAACCTTTTTATTTTAATTATTTTATTTCTTCTAAAAAGTATTTTATATAATATAAATATCTTTTAAATACTTCTCTTCTGTAAATTAAATCTCTTTCTCTTTTTAATTCTTTTAAATTTATTTCCTCTAAATCTATAAACAATAGTATCTATATTTTTAATTTTAAATAATCTCTCTTTTACTTCTCTACAAGTAATTTCTCTAATTCCGTATCAATAAAAATATTTCTGCTATATCAAAAAAATTTTAAATTTCATAATTTCTAATTTTTTATAAAAATAAATATCTTCTTTATACTAAAACTTACTAAATTTTTTTATTTTCTATAAAATATATAAAAAAGTTGACTTGAAAATTAATACCTCAAATCAACTCCACTCATACAATATTTAATATTCTTGTCAGCTTTTTTCTAAAGAATATTCATTATTAAAATGAAAATAAATAATTAAAAAATAAAATCAACTCGAAATGCCAAAGAAAATGCTCCAGCTTTTAAATAACTTTATTTTTTCTATTCTTAAATAAAAAATCAACTTTATAATTCTCTTCCCATTAAAAGTCTTTCCAAAATTATCACTTTTTCCAACTTTTACAAAAAATTAAAAAGTTGGCAAGTTCCTATCCTCCCA
>NZ_JADYTX010000019.1 GCF_021531475.1 Fusobacterium perfoetens
GAAGTCCAATAGAATATAGGAAATTTAAAGAAAAAAATGTTGATAATTAAATTGAGTACTTGACAGGGTACAGATCAAAAACACAACTTAAATATTCGCGGGGGATTTATTCACATCCCATACATTCGTGAACAAATTATAAATAAAAAATCTACACCTTATATGGAGCTTTCAACTATTGTAGAGGCTTTAAAAATTTCTATTAAAACTATCAAAAAATATAATAAAGATATTCTAGTTTCTGGAGGTTTAGAATTTTAACCAGCTTTAACAATATAAATCTCAGCTCAACAATATTTATATAAAATATTATATATTTATTTTATATTTAAAATATATATTATTTTTAGTATTTTTTTACACCATTTTTATTGTAAAATGTTCTTAATAATGATAGAATATCCATAATCAATAACTTTTGATTTTTAATTTTACTTTAAAAAGGGGGACTAAAAATGGTGAAAGTAGATTTGAATTGCGATCTTGGAGAAAGTTTTGGAGCTTACAAAATAGGTATGGACGAAGATGTACTACAATATATATCTTCTGCTAATGTTGCTTGTGGTTGGCATGCTGGAGATTCTATGGTTATGGAAAAGACTGTGGCACTTGCTAAGAAAAACGGCGTTGCTGTTGGGGCACATCCTGGTTTTCCTGATTTAGTTGGATTTGGTAGAAGAAATCTAAATGCTAGTCCAGCAGAAGTAAAAACATATATTAAATATCAACTTGGTGCTTTACAAGCCTTTGCTAAAGCTGAGGGGATAAAACTTCAACACGTTAAACCTCACGGAGCTTTATATAATATGGCTGCTAAAGATGCTAAACTTGCTATGGCTATCGCTGAAGCAATAAAAGAAGTTGATGATGATTTAATTTTAATGGGACTTGCTAATAGTGAAATGATAAAAGCTGGAGAAGCTTTAGGATTAAAAGTTGCTAATGAAGTTTTTGCTGACCGTGCTTATAACGACGATGGAACTTTAGTGGCTAGAACTTTACCTGGAGCTGTTATTCACGATAAAGAATTAGCTATAAAAAGAGTTATCAGAATGGTAAAAGAGGGAAAAGTTGAAAGTATAAATGGAAAAGATGTTGATATAAATGTTCAAACTATCTGTATCCATGGAGATAATCCTGAGGCTTTAGTATTCTCTAAAAATATAAAAGAGGCTCTTATAAAAGAAGGTGTAGAAATAACTAATTTAAGAGGTGATGAATAATGGCGGATAACAAAAATAAAGGGGCGATTGTTGGAGCTGCTTTCCTTATGGCTACTTCTGCTATAGGACCTGGATTTTTAACTCAAACTGCTGTTTTTACAGAACAATTTAAAGCAAACTTTGCTTTTACTATTCTTGTTGTTACTGTTGCAACTCTTATAGTTCAACTTAATATTTGGAGAGTTATTTGCGTTTCTGGTATGAGAGGACAAGATATTGCCAATAAAGTGGCTCCTGGTCTTGGATATTTTATCGCTGGACTTGTTTCTCTTGGAGGACTTGCTTTTAATATAGGTAACGTTGGAGGAGCTGCTCTTGGACTTAATGCTCTTTTTGGTTGCAATGTTACTGTTGGAGTTTTAATCTCTGGAGCTCTTGCTGTTTTTGTTTTCCTATCTAAAGATATGGGACCTGTAATGGATAAGCTTACAAAAGTTCTTGGAGGAATTATGATAGTTGTTATGGCTTATGTAGCTGTTTTATCTAATCCACCAGTTGGAGCTGCTATTCACGGAGCTTTCCTACCTGAAAGTTATGGAGATTTAACTCTTTCTATAGTTACTCTTCTTGGAGGAACTATTGGAGGATATATCACTTTTGCTGGAGCACATAGACTTATTGATGCTGATACAAAAGGAATTGAAAATCTTGATAAAATAAATCAAAGTTCTATTATGGGAGTTTCTATTGCATCTATAATTAGAATTATGTTATTCCTTGCTGTTCTTGGAGTAGTTTCTACAGGATTCGCATTAGACCCAGCTAACCCACCTGCATCTGCTTTCAGAGCTGGAGCTGGTGTTATCGGTTATAAAATATTTGGTCTAGTTATCTTTGCTGCTGCTCTTACATCTATCGTTGGAGCTGCTTATACATCAGTATCTTTCCTAAAAACTTTGTCAAAAACTGTTATGGAAAAAGAAAAATTCTTTATAATAGGATTTATAGTTTTCTCTACTGTCGTAATGGCATTTTTAGGAAAACCTGTTGTTTTACTAGTTCTTGCAGGTTCTTTAAATGGACTTATTCTACCTATAACTTTAGGAGTTATTCTTCTTGGTTCTAGAAAAAAAGAGATTGTTGGAGAATACAAACACTCTATGGTTTTAACTATTCTTGGAGCTATAGTTGTATTGGTTACTGGTTATGCAGGAATTACATCTTTACAAGGAATATTAAAACTTTTTAGCTAAAATTAAAATTTTAATTGAGAAGATTTTCCTCTAAAATTTTGAGGAAAATTTTCTCTCTTATATTATATAGGAGGAATTATGAGATTTTTAAAAGCTGGAGACTCTTCCCTTATAATTGAATTAGGTAATGAGATATCTCCTATAATAAACTATAACCTAAAAAAAATTACTGATTATCTTGATTCTTTAAAGCACCCTGCTATAAAAGATTTGTTACCTACTTATAGATCTGTTATTGTTTACTATGATCCTCTTTTAATAACTTTTGAAGAACTAAAAGATATAGTTGAAAAAAATTGTAAAATAGATGACACTAATGTAGATTCTATGAAAAAATTTATAGTCGAGATCCCTGTTCTTTATGGTGGAGAATATGGTCCTGATATAGAAAATATCGCTACACACAACAATCTTTCTATAGAAGAAGTTATAAAAATTCATACTTCTGGAGAATATTTAGTGTATATGCTTGGATTTACTCCTGGTTTCCCATATCTAGGTGGAATGGACAAAAGAATCGCCACTCCTCGTTTAAAAACTCCTAGAACAAAAATCCCCGGTGGATCTGTTGGAATAGCTGGAGAACAAACTGGAGTATATCCAATAGAAAGTCCTGGTGGTTGGCAACTTCTTGGAAGAACACCACTAAATTTCTTTGACCCTAATAATGAAAAACCATTCCTTATCAATGCTGGAGAATATATAAAATTTGTGCAAATCTCTGAAGAGGAATATCACAAAATAATTGAACAAGTAAAAAATAAAACTTATGTTGTAAAAAGTTACTGGAAGGAGGACTAGTTATGGAAACTATTAAAATTTTAGATGCTGGACTTTTAACTACTGTCCAAGATTTAGGAAGATATGGATTCCAAAGATATGGTGTTTCTGCTTCTGGTGTAATGGACGAGTATTCTGCCAAAATTGCAAATAAATTAGTTGGAAATAAAGTAGGTGAAGCTGTTCTTGAAACTACTTTAAAAGGTGTTCAAATAGAGTTTTTACAAAATACAGCTGTTGCAATTACTGGTGGAAATTGTGATGTAACTTTAAATGGAGCTAAAATAGAATTATGGCAAAGTTATTTAGTTAACAGAGGGGATATTCTTAAAATGGGAATATGCAGATCTGGACTTAGAAACTATCTAGCTTTTGCTGGTGGAATAGATGTTCCTATTATAATGAACAGTAAATCTACAAACTTAAAAGCAAAAGTTGGAGGATTTAATGGAAGAAAACTTATGACTGGAGATGTTTTATCAGTTGGAGTTGGATCTCTAGAAGCTCCTTTAACTCTTAACAAACATTATATTCCTACTTATTCTAAAGATATAAAAGTTGGAGTTATTTTAGGGCAACAAGATGACCACTTTACAGAAGCTGGTATAAAAACTTTCTTAAATGAAACTTATACTGTCACTCAAGAAAGCGATAGAATGGGTATCAGACTTTCTTCTGTATCTGGAGCTACAATAGAACATAAAAATGGTGCTGATATTATATCTGATGGTATAACTTTTGGTGCTATACAAGTTCCCGGAAGTGGACAACCAATAGTTATGATGGCTGATAGACAAACTACTGGAGGATACACTAAGATAGGAAATGTTATAAGCTCTGATTTAGCAAAACTTGCTCAAGCCACTCCTGGAACAAAAGTAAAATTTGTAGAATATACTTTAGAACAAGCTGTACAAGCTATAAAAAATAATGATATTATAATAAATAATCAAAATTCTTATATCTCTCCTGTTAAAGAGGAAGTTGTAGATAGTTCTAGTAGAGATTATAGAATAAAAATTAACAATAAAATTTTTGAATTAAAAGTTGAAAGAATAAGATAAAAATTTAAATGGACTTTTGCATTTATAATTTTGCAACAGTCCATTTTTTTAATTCATATTTTCCATTCTTTTTATCTCTCTTCTCACTAAAAAACTTGCCATTAAAAATGAGATAAAATCTGCCACAGGTCCAGCATATAAAACTCCATCTATCTCTAAAAATTTAGGAAAAATAACTATCATTGGAAGCAAAAATAAAATCTGTCTTGTTATAGAAACTATCATTCCTATCTTTGCTCTCCCTATAGCTGTGAAAAAGTTTCCACACATTGGCTGTACAGCATTTAAAAAAGTTAATCCCATAAATATTTTGAAATATTTCTCTGCAAAAATAAAATACTCCTCTGTTCCGTCTCCAAATATACTTGTAAGTTCTCTTGGAAAAATTTGAAATATCAAAAAAGCCAATGTTGATATTGTTATTCCTGTTCCTAACATAATTTTAAAAGTTTCTTTTACTCTCTCATAATTTTTTGCCCCATAATTAAATCCAATAATAGGTTGAGCTCCTTGAGCTATTCCAATTATTATTGAAATAAAAATAATATTTATTTTTGTTATTATTCCTACACAAGCAAGAGGGATAGCTCCACCATAAATAGAGCGTTCTCCATAATACATCAAAACATTGTTAAGAGTGATTTGAACTATCATCATTGCAAGTTGATTAGTGGCTGGTCCCATTCCCAAAAATATAATATTTTTTATTAAATCTAAAGATGGTGAAAATAAAATCTCTTTCGTAACTTTAAAACTTTTCATTTTGTAAAAAAGATAGTATATAACACAACAAAAAGATATTATCTGTCCAATAACTGTTGCCCAAGCAGCTCCAGCTATCCCCATATTAAGTCCAAAAATAAATATTGGGTCTAAAATAGTATTTGCCAAAGCCCCACTTAAAATACTTATCATTGAAAATTTTGGACTTCCGTCAGCTCTGATTATAAAACTCATCACAGTTGAGAGAATAATAAAAGGTATTCCAAAATTTGTTATTCCTGTGTAAGTTCTTGCATAGGGAAAAATTTTTTCAGTAGAGCCAAAAAAATAAAGTAAATTATCTAAAAATAAAAAAACTATTATTGAAATAATTAAACCTAAGACAGTTGCAAAAAATATTCCATTTCCCACTATTTTTTTAGCTTTTTCATCTTCGCCTCTCCCTTGACAAAGGCTAAAATTTGAAGCTGTTCCTATTCCACAAAGAAGAGAGGTTGCTAAACAAACTGTAACTAATGGAAATGCTACATTAGTTGCTGCATTCCCTAAGACTCCAACACTTTGTCCAATGAAAATTTGATCAACAATATTATATAAAGCACTAACAAGCCCACTAATTATAGCTGGTATTGAAAATCTTAAAAGTAACTTTGGTATTTTTTCTATTGCTAAAATATTTTTTCCCATACTCCTCCTTTACAAAAAAAGCATAAGTCACACAATTGGACTTACGCTTCCGCTACACATTGCTTAAAATTTCTTTAAAATATTATACCATAATTTTTTTATTTTTTCTAAATTTTTTAACTATTTATACTGTAAAATGTGTTATACTATCTTTTATAGATGACAAAAAGGAGGGGCTATTTTTTAGCATATTTTTATGAAATTATCAAATGATTTAGGAAATGATTCTATTCTTGGACTTGTTTTTAAACTAGCTATCCCTACAATGCTAGCTCAACTTGTAAATCTTCTTTATAGTATTATTGATAGAATGTATATTGGACATATTCCTATTGTGGGAAGTTTAGCTCTTGCTGGAGTTGGAATATGTGGACCAATAGTTGCTTTTCTCTCTTCCTTTGGAACTTTAATTGGACTTGGTGGTTCTATTATAATGTCAATCAGAATGGGAGAAAAAAATAATGAAAAAGCAAAACAAGTTTTAGCAAATAGTTTTTTGGCTCTTTCTATACTAGGAGTTAGTTTGACTATTATTTTTCTTTTATTAAAAAATAGATTGATTATGCTTTTTGGAGCTAGTGAGATTACTTTTTCCTATGCTAATACATATTTGACAATCTATACTTTAGGAAGTTTTTTCGCTCTTATGGCAATTGGACTTAACTTTTTTATAACTTGCCAAGGTTTTCCAATGATAGGAATGTTTACTGTAATTATTGGGGCTTTAACTAATATTTTACTTGATACTGTTTTTATATTTGGTTTGAAAATGGGAGTGGCTGGAGCTGCTTGGGCAACCGTTATAGCTCAGTTTTTATCTTTTTTATTTGCTTTTCTTTTTTTGACTAGCAAAAAAATTATTATCCCCATAACTTTTGGAGGATATTCAAAAGACATAATTAAAAAAATAATAAAATTTGGATTTTCTCCATTTTTTATCTTAGCCACTGATAGTTTGATTTTAATCAACTTAAATGCTATGCTACAAAAATTTGGAGGTTCGTCTCAAGGAGATTTACTTATCTCTGGAGCTACTATTATTCAAAGTTATCTTTTACTTATAACAGGTCCTTTAATTGGTCTTTCTGGAGGAACTCAACCTCTTTTAAGTTATAACTACGGAGGTAAAAATATAGAAAGAGTTAAACAAGCTGAAAAATATATTACAATTTTTGCTCTTACTCTTACAACTACTATGTTCTTTGCTACAAAATATATTGCCCCTTATTTTATAAGTCTTTTTACTACTGAATTAAGTCTTACTGATATCTCTCTTTGGGGGATAAAAATGAGTGTCTTGGCAATTATTCCATTGTCATTTCAATATTGTTTTGTGGATGGATTTACGGCAGTTGGAAGAATAAAAACCGCTTTTTCTCTATCAATGTTAAGAAAATTTACTTATATGATTAGTACATTTTTATTACCTATATTTTTTGAAGCTAAATTTGCTTTTTTTGCTCAACCTATCTGTGATATTGTTGGTTCAATAGCGAGTAGTATTGTTTTCTATCTTGTATTTAAAAAACATCTCGAAAAAAGATTAAGACAAAACTAAAATAAAAATAACTGTTGCATTTTTTCCAAAAAAACAATATAATTTAGTAAACTGAATTATTAAAGTGCTAGATGATAGGAGGAAAAAATGAATAAATTAAAAAATCCTGTAAATGATGCTTTATTTGAGGCTTTCTTAAAATTAGAAACTTTAGAAGAGTGTTATGCTTTTTTTGAAGATATTTGTACTTTTAAAGAGATTGAGGCAATGGGAGCAAGACTTGAAGCAGCAAAACTTTTAGATAAAGGAAATACTTATGAAGAAATTTTAAAAAAAATAAATATTTCATCTTCTACTCTTAGCCGTGTAAGTAAAGCTTTTAAATATGGAACTGGTGGATATAAACTTATTATTGATAGAGTAGAAGAAAAAAAAGATTAAAAATAGGGCTGTTAATCCAGCCCTATTTTTAGAATGTATCCCTCTAAATTCTTTTAAAACTATTTCCCCTTACATCAACAGGAATACTATCCACAACTTCCCCATTATCTACTACTGTATAAAAGCTACATAAGTTTGCAGTTGAACAAGAATGATTAGGTATTATCTCTATTTTATCCCCCACTTTTAAATTAGTTTCTCCGTGAATATGAAGTTTTCCAACTTCTTCTGAAAGTCCTGCAACTATAAGTTCCGGATGACCTATCACAGTTCCAAACCCTACAATAGAACTATTTCCATGTGCTCCTTGATCAAGCCCTAAACATTTAGCTCCAGCATCACAAATAAATAAATCTTCACTCGGATGAGAAATTATTGTTGCATAAACTGTTAAAGCACAATCTTTAACTTCTGCTTTTTTTATAGAAAGTTGAATACTATCTAAAAATACATAATTTCCTGGATGAAGTACATTTATATTTTTATCTTTTACAGCTTCAGAAAACGTAGGTGTTGAACCACTTGTTATATACTCAAGCTCATATCCTGCATCAATCATAAGTTCTTTTGCTTTTGAAAGAGTTTGACATTCATCATCAACATATTTTTGAATCTCCGTTTCACAAGTTGCTCCATAAACATGTCCTGGGTGAGATGAAATCCCTCTTAATTTTAGATTTTTCAATTTCTTTAACTGATCAGCAAATTCAACAAGATTATCTACCAAAACACCAAAACGATGAAGACCGCTATCAACAATTATTGTATAACTTACAACTATTCCTGTTTTTTCAGCCATCTCATTTATCATTTTAGCTCCATCAAGATTATCAAGTCTTATAATAAAGTCTGTTTTTTTAGTAAGTTCAATTACTCTTTCTATGTTTTCTTTACTTGCAACTGGATAAGCATACATTATTTTTTTCATACCCATTTCACAACACATTTCACATTCATCAAGAGTTCCACAAAGAGCACCTGTCGCTCCTATTTCAAGCTGCATTTCCATAAGTTTTTTACTTTTATGAGTTTTTATCATAGGCCATAATTCTTTTTTATTTTCGTTACACATCTCTTGATATACTCTCATATTATTTTTTAAAGCATTCATATTAAGCAAAATAGCAGGTGTTTTTAAATTTTCTTTTTTCATTTTCCCTCCTTCACTTACTAAAAAATACTATTAATTATTTTAAATGAGTTTTTAAGAATTTTTCCATATCCTCTTGAGGAACCATTCTTCCACCAGTAGCCCAACAAATATGATAAGCATTTTCTATATTTTTACCAATTTTTTCTTCTATATATTTTTTACTAGCTTCATATTTCATTAAAGTAACTGGTCCTTCAAATGCTGCACAAGAAGACGGCTCAATTCTTTTTGCTTCAGAACTATCAAGGCATCTTAAATAATCATAAAGCTTATAATCTTCTAATGTAAATATTCCACTTAAAATTGGATCCATTAAATGAGATACAAGTCCTGAAGCTCTTCCTACTGCAAGTCCATCAGCATGAGTTAATCCATAAATTCCTATATCACGAACACAGATATTTTCATATAATTCTGTTGCCATTCCAAGAACCATACAAGGTGCAAGAGTTGGTTCTACAAAGAATATGTAAGCATTTTCTTTAAATATTCTCTTAAGTCCATAAGCTACTCCACCTGGTGCTCCT
Source organism: Fusobacterium perfoetens (assembly GCF_021531475.1). Classification (NCBI taxonomy): domain Bacteria; kingdom Fusobacteriati; phylum Fusobacteriota; class Fusobacteriia; order Fusobacteriales; family Fusobacteriaceae; genus Fusobacterium; species Fusobacterium perfoetens. Next base: position 9,290 of record NZ_JADYTX010000019.1, read on the forward strand.
CCAACCCCACAAGGAATATACACTAATAATGGATGTTCTTTATCTATAACAATTCCTTTTTCATCAAGTTGTTTTTTCATTCTTGAGGCTGCTACTGTATATCCCAAGAAAAGATTCATTGATTTTTCATCATCTACGAAATAACTCTTAGGATCTGCATCAGAATTTTTTCTTCCCTCTTCAACAGCTTTTCCATAGTCATCAGCATATTCTACTACTGTAACACCTTTTGATCTTAACATATCTTTTTTCCATTGTTTTGCGTCAGCTGACATATGAACTATTACTTCAAATCCTAGAGCAGCACTTGTTATACCTATACTTAATCCTAAATTTCCAGTTGATCCAACTTGAACTTTAAATCCTGAAAAGAATTTTTTAAATTTTTCATCAGCTAATATTGAATAATCATCATCGATAGAAAGCATTCCAGCTTCCATAGCTAACTCTTCAGCATGTTTTAATACTTCGTAAACTCCTCCTCTAGCTTTTATTGATCCAGCAACTGGAAGATGGCTATCCATTTTTAAATATAATTTTCCAGGTATGTTTACTTGATATTTTTCTTCAAGTTCTTTTTGCATAGCAAATATTGGTTCTAAAGGTGATTCTATAATTCCATTTGTTTCTGCAGTTTCTGGGAAAACTTTTTTAATAAATGGAGCAAATCTTGCAAGACGTGCTTCAGCATCTTTTAAGTCATCATCTGACATTGGTAATTCTTTTTCATATTCAGAATAATCTATTTCATTTGGATTTATCCATACAAATTCTTTTTTTCCAGCTATTTTTTCTACAGTTTCATTTCTATATCTCATTATCACTTCTGTACTCATCTTTTCTCCTTTAAAAATATTTAATCCTTTTAATATATGTTACTATTATTTAAAGAAAAAATCTAGTAATTTTTAACAAAAAAAAACCTCCCTTTTTAAGAGAGGTTTTTTAATCTAAAAGAATTCTATAAAAAAGTCCCTAACTTTTATTAAATCTTCAAACTTTTTAAATGGTAGCTTATTTTCTTCATTTGTAAATTTAACTGTATCTTCTACAACTATACATTTTATTCCCCCAGATATAGCTGCTTTCAATCCCAAAACTGAATCTTCTAATACAAAAGTTTCGTTAGGATCTACTTTAAACTTATCACAAGCTTTTAAAAATATCTCAGGATGTGGTTTACTATTACTAACCTCATCTCCAAAAACAAATTCATCAAAATACTCATATATTTTAGTATCTTTTAATTCTTTTTCTGCTATACTTTTTTCACTCGATGTTGCCACTACCATTTTTATATTTTCTTTTTTTAAAAAAGTTAATAATTCAAAAACTCCTTTTTTTAAATTTATTCCCTTTTTTTCTATTATTTGTCTTTGAATTCTTCTTTTTTCTTCTATAAAGTCAAATAATTCATTTTCATTAATGATATCTTTCAAAACTTTTATAGAATTTTCTCTATTTCCACCTTTAATTTTTCTAAGGATGTCCCCCGTAATTTTTATATCCCTATTTTTTCCAGCCTCTATCCAAGCCTCGTTTGCAATTCTTTCAGTATCTAAAAGTAACCCATCCATATCAAAAATGATAAGTTCTGGTCTTTTCATATTAATCTAAAAGTTCCTTTACCATTTGATATACTGCTTTTACATCTTCAACCTTTGTATTTCCAGTTTCTTTATCTATTACAGCACCATAAATATGAGGCATTACTTTTTCTACTCCAGCGTCTAAACATATTTTTGTAATTTCTTTAAAGTTACTTAAATCTACTCCACCTGATGGCTCCATCATTGGTACTCCGTGTCTTGCACAAGCTTCTGCTACAGCTTTTAATTCATCTTTAGATTTTAATCCACCCATTGGAAAATATTTTATTCCTTGAGCTCTCATATCTAATACCATTGCCATTGCTGTATCTACATCAACAATAGCTGGTTCCTCTTTTGAGCTAAGTTCCCCAGTAGAAATTTTTACTTTTCCAACTATTCCTGTTGGGCTCATAAGTACATTTATTGCTGTATTTTCTGATCCTAAAGCTTTCAATGCTCCTGCTGCGTAAGCTGCTCCTGTAAATACTTGATTAACGTGTCCTGGATCTGTTGCTGCTGCTATTAATGCTGCTTTTTGAAATTGTGCTGGATCTCCTGCTCCTAATCCAACAGAAACTACTGGAACTGTTTGCATATAATCTTTAACATATTCAATTCCCTCTTCTACAGTTGAAAATTGTTTTGATAATACTCCAATTGCTGTATATCCATCTATTGCATCAAAAACTTCTTTTCCATTTTTTTTATCTTTTGCTAAAAAATTAACTGCCACTCTGTCTTTATAAAATTTTATTTTTGTTTGCATTTTTTCCTCCAATTTATTTTAAAATTTCTTTTATTCTTTTTGCAATATAAACAATATCATCATCAGTTAAAGCTCTCATATCTACGTTTACTATTCCTAAATTAGCATAATGTTTTCTTACGTGAATTTCTGCTTCTCCCTCTCTTAAATGTTTCATAAAATCTTTTCCAGTCATATTAGTTAGTTTATCATTTAATTTTATTTGAACTCTATAAATCTCTCTTCCAGCTTCATCTTGAACTATTGAAGTATTTACTTTTGGTTCATCTTCTAACTCTTTTATTAGAAGATTAGCTAACCTCATTTGTTCTGCTACTACTAATTTTTCATCTCTGTCTGCATATTCTTCAACGGCTTTTAAAAGTCCCATCATACACATTTTTCCTATTTTCATAGCTCTTCCAATACCTTTATATTGCATTTTTATAGCATCAATATACTCTTTTTTTCCTGTTACAAATCCTGATGCTGGTCCACATAGAGCCTTTGCTCCTGAATAAATAACTAAATCTCCACCTTTTTGAAGATATTTTTTTATATCCTCTTCTGCTGCTGCATCAATTATTAAAGGTAAATTATTTTTATGAGCTATCTCTGCCATCTCTTCTATAGAAAGCATTCCCTTTTGAACTGCATGATGCGATTTTACATAAAGAAGAGCAACTGTATTTTCATCTATAGCTTCTTCTACATGTTCTGGTTTTACTTCGTTACTACAACCTACTTCTACTGGTACTCCTCCCCCAAGCCTTATCATTGTAGTCATTGGAGCACCATAATTTACTGCGTGACCCTTTTGAAGAATTACTTTATTTTTTAACCCATCTGTTATTGGTAATCTTTCTATATAAGAAATATTTTTTCCTGTGATTAATCCAGCTACAGAAAGAGCTATTGCTGCAGAAGCACTAGATGTTACACAAGTATCTTCTCCTCCTGTTACTTTAGATATTAATTCTCCAACTCTATCAATCAAATCATCTATTACAACAAAATTTTGACCTGCTTGTTTCATTGTTTCAGCAACTTTATCACTTACTTTTGATACTCCTAGTGCTGTCATTTTTCCACTTCCATTTATTACTCTTTTTAAACCTATATTCTCATATATGTTCATTATCCTCATCTCCAATTTTATCTAGAAAAATAATGCAAGCCCACCTATAAGCATAGCACCTATTATGGCTCCCCCAGCTATATGTCTATCATATTTATAGAATAAAGCTGCTCCTAAAAATGCTCCTACTCCTGCTGGGATATTGTATTGAATAGCTGATAAAATAATTAATGGTCCTAAAAATCTTCCTGTCGCATTTCCCGCTCCCATCATTATTCCTGTTCCACCAGCTGACATTCCTTCTGGCATAGCTTTTCTTATTGCTATAATTATTATTCCAATTATAACTCCAATAGCTGCTCCTGTTAAAAGAGCTAATGGGAAATTTTTAACAGGTGCTTCTATTCCTGAAGCAAGAAGTAATGCTGGTATTCCTACTCCTACTCCTGTCATTAAAGATCCACCTACATCTAATAATCCTACTAATGGTCCTTCTAAGACTCTGGCTATTAAAAATCCTGCTGCAAAACCTGCTGCCGCTGCATAATCTCCACCACTAAGACCTTGGTCTAACATTTTTACAACGAAAATTTCATTAAAAGCTCCTACTCCATGAACAACATACATATGAGTCCCTGCAAAAATTGCAGCACAAGCCATTCCAACTAATAATGGAAATGATATATCAGCAAGTAAAAATTTATTTTTATTATTTTCCATAACTCCTCCTTCTAAACTATAAACCTAGTTTCACAAAAAACCCTCTAAAGTAAGCAATAACAACAAATAACACAATAACTATACTAATCATAATTTTTACTGATTTGTTATAACCACTTTCATCCATTGTTTGACCTATAAGTATTCCTAAAACTATTCCAGGAACTGCATTTCCCATTATCATATGAGCTAATCCTCCTAAAACAGTTGCCCATACTCCAGTAATTTTTCCTGCATCTAAAGCTGCTAACCAGAACACTATCGGCATTACTGGATTTATCATTAAAGCTGCTGCTGGAGATAATATTTTAGAAGCTATTTCTGATAGTTGTGCTGGTATAAGAGAAGCCAAAGTATTTAAGAACGCTACAACTACTGCACCTATAATTCCTCCTGCCACTCCCATTTTAAATGGATCATATAAAGTTTCTTCAACTTTTTTATTTTTTGATAGTAAAGCTGCTGCTGCAAAGTTAGGTATTACTCTATGAAAAACATCTTGAGTAAGAGCACCTGCTGCTACTACAGCTGCTGCTGAGTTAAAAAGAAATCCTAGTCCAAATGAGAAATGTGCCATTGTATCTCCTTGACAAGCATTTAATTCTCCTAAAGTTCTAAAAGCTCCCATTGATTGTGAGTTGGGAGTATGAAACATTCTAGCTGCTCCAGCTGTTAATGCTGCTCCTCCTATAAATCCTATTATTAACGATTTTACTATTATATATAACATCTTTTCCTCCTTCTTAAAGTTTTATGTATTTTACTTCATATTCTATCTCTAGCTTTATAAAATATGTAGTTTTTTCTCTTGGCATAAAAAGTTCCAAGAATCTTTCAGTCTTTTTCTCCTCTCTTTGTTCTAGTAAATAAGTTTCTAAAGGTTCTAATTTGATTATGACTCCATCTACTTCAGTTTGTACTTTTTTTCTAAATACTGTAAAAACTCTTCCTAATGCTTCATCTTTTGTTTTTCCAGATTCTTCTATTATTAAAGTTTTTATTTCTTTTTGTAGATTTGATTCTCTCATTTTATGCCTCCTTATTTTATTATGCTATTCCATTTACCCTTTTGTATTCTTCAACTAATCTTCTTCCAAGTTCTTCAGTATCTAAAAATCCAAATCCTACAACTTGATATCCTTGTTTTATTGCAGTTACCCCTGCTTCTACAGATCTTAAATGAGAAGTTGCTTTATAACCATATTTAGTTTGTGCCATTATAGCTCCAGCTCCTCCGCTTCCACAAAAAGAAATTCCAAATGTTGCATTATTTTCTTTCATTACATCTCCAAGTTTCATATCTGCTGCCATACCAGGAATAACAATAGCTTTTCCTCCTGCTGCTTCTACACCTTTTGCTACATTTTGACCTTTACCTAATCTGTGTCCAATTACCACTAATATTTCTGCCATTTTTTCCTCCTAATTTTATTTTATATTTTTATTTTTAATTTTCATTTTGCATTTCTAAAGCAAGTTGTAACTGAATTCCTGCCAATATAATTTCCATTCTTTCTAAATCTCTTTTGTATTTTTCAGCTAATGGAAATATAATTTTTTCAGAAATAGTTATTGCTTCTTTTTCTACTTCATCCTCTGGACAATCATCTCCACAGTTTAATGGAATATTTTCTTTTAATCTTTTTGCTAAACTTACTATATGAGCATAAAATACAAGTTTAAAATCTGGTAAAAACTCTACCCCTTCTTCTTTTAAAATTTTTGTAGTATGCTTAACATCATCTAGATAACTATTAAATTCCTCATCTTCCATTTTTAATCTGTTTTGAACGTCCTTTAACAGTTGTTCCATTTTATCCCCCCTTTTAAATATTTATCAATTCATCTTTTATAAATATATACTTAGTTTTTATATATTTTTTAGACACCACTGTTTTTTTAACACTATCTGTAAGTTCTAAGTTTCCATCTTCTACTAGATCAAATATAGTTAAATCTCCAAAATATCCCTCTTTTAATTCTCCTAATTTTTTTATTCCAAAAGTTTTTGCTGGTATACTTGTAACTTTTTCTATACATCTTTCTAATGGAACTCCCAAATAAAATATTTTATTTATTGTATTTTCCAAACTTCCAACAGGAGATACCATATTTCTTCCATAAAGGTCTGTACTTATCATATCAGCTTCAAATCCTAATCCTAATCCCTCTTTTGCTTTATCAAATGAAAAACTTTCTGAACCATGTCCTACATCAAAGAGTACTCCTCTCTTTAAAGCTTCTTTTACCTCTGGAATTATTTCATTATTTCTCACTAAAGCTGTCACTTTATTGTGATAGCAATGAGTTACTATATCTCCTTTTCCTAATAAGTTTAAAACTTCCTCTACTTTTGGAGGAGCATTTCCTATATGAACTAATACAGGAAGACCATATTTTGAAGCTATTCTTTTTCCCTCTGCAATAGGTTTAATTCCATTTTCTTTTACCACTGAACCACTAGCTCTTGCTTTTAATCCAACTATTACATCTGAATATTTTTCTATTGCTTCTTTTATTTTTTCCTCTTCTATATTATTCATATCACTAAGTTCACTCAAAGTTTTTAATCCATCTGATGCGATATTTAGATTAACAAAAATTCTTGTTTTAGTTTTAGTTATAAAATTTTCATAAAAATCTTTTATTGTATTTGCTCCTGATGTTCCAGCATCTATAATAGAAGTTACTCCTTTTTTTACTCCTATATCATCAGGGTCTGAACTTATAGCGGTATTATGTGGAAAACAATGAACGTGGATATCTATAAATCCTGGAGAAATTATCTTTCCATCCATATCTAACACTTTACAACCTTCTTCATCTATCTTTTCAGAAATTTGTTTTATAATTCCGTCTTCTATTAGAATATCCATTTTTTTTCTATTAAACCCATTTTTAATATCTAATAGTTGACCATTTTTTATTAAAGTTTTCATAAAAATTATCACCTCTCACTTCGTATTGTTTTGATATAATTTGTAGTTTATAAAAACCTTTTTCTTGTTAATAGTTATACTACTTTTATTTTTAAATGTCAAATTTTAAATTTTCGTCGTTTTTTGATAAAATATTCTTTTTTATTTATACACTAATTTCTTTTTAATTCCTTTACTTTATTTATAAAATATGATATTATTTTTTTATAAACGAAAATTTATATTTTTATTTATCGTTTATCAATAATAAAAATTTAATAAATTAGCATAAAAAAGTTTTAATTTGAGGTGATTTTTTTGAAAAAAATTTATAATGAACCTATTTTTTTTAATGAAAAGGATATAAAAATCCAATTTAACAAATCTTTTTTTAAAAAAGAAAAAATTCTTTTTGATTTTTTAACTAAAGATAAAGAAAAAATCTTAAACAATAATGTTACTATTCCTATTTTAAAAATAAAAAGATTATTAAGTGTTGGAGAGTTGGAAAGTATTTTAAAAATATTTCAAAAATTATCAGAAAAATTGGTAAATTACAGTATTTATAGACTTGATATTTTGGAAAAAAGAGGAGCTTTTTCAATTATTTCATCTTATTGTATTGAAAAAAATTCTATTAGAGTCACTTTTACTGAAGAGTTTTGCTCTATCTTTCAAAAAAATTCATATTTTCAAAAAAATGATTTTAATATTTTATTATTCTTTCAAAATAACTATGCCATTATTTTATACAATTTTCTTAAATCTAATTTATCCATAAATAAATCCTTGGAAATATCCATTCATAAATTAAAAACTATTCTTGGATTAGAAAATTCTTATGATCGCTTTTTTGATTTTGAAAAGATGATATTAAAACCAGCTTTCAAAGAAATATCACAAATTACTAAAAAAAACATTGAATATAGTAAAATCAAAAATAAAGATGCTAAAAACTCAAAAATAATTGGACTTTCCCTTGAAATAAAAGATGTAAATGAACAGGAAAAATTCAATATAGTAAGTAATATTTTAGAAAAAATTGAAAAAATTATTTCTCTCGAAGAGGATAGAAAAGAGGTTTATGATAAAATTTTTAAAACATTAGATGAAAAGAGTTTGGAATATATAACTAAAAATGTAAATTATAGTCTTACACACTTTCCTAAAAATGGATTTAAAGTTTTTTTAGAAGAGTCTTTAGACTTTAATTATGCTGAAAATAGATTTAAAAATAAGATTACTAAGTTTTCAGAAAATTTCAAATGTATTGAAAATATTGAAAAAAAATATTTATCTCTTGCACAACTTCACTCTGATTTATTTAAGATATTGGCTAATTTAAAATTCAATTATCTTACTTTAAATCCCCAATTTTTAAAATCTTTACAAAATTTAAAAACAAGAAAAGAACTTGAATATTTTGATACTGACTTTATAATTTTTGCTGAGTACAATGATAAAGAGATAAGTTATATTGCTGTTTTTGAAAACTAAAATTAATAGAAAAAGAGGCTATTGTAAATTAAAAAATGCAATAACCTCTCTATTTTTTATTCACTTCTTAATGCTTCTATTGGATTTAATTCAGCAGCTTTTTTAGCTGGTATTACTCCAAAAATAATTCCTATTCCCATAGAAATCCCTAGAGAACTTACTATTGAAATAGTTGAAAAAATTGGTGGAATATTTACAAATTTTCCAATAACTTTTCCCATAATTATTCCTAAAATTATTCCAATTATTCCTCCAAGTCCTGTTAAAATAACTGACTCTATTAAAAATTGAAACATTATATCTTTATTGGTAGCTCCAATAGCTTTTCTTATTCCAATCTCTTTTGTTCTTTCAATAACACTTACAAGCATAATATTCATAACCCCAACCCCTCCAACAAAAAGAGAGATTCCTGCAACAAAAGTTACAAACATATTAAGTGTTGTAAGAATACTATCAAAAGAAGATGCTCCGTCTGATAAGGTTTTTACTTCATACAAATCACTTACCCCTGTAATATCTTCCAATATTTTTTTCATTTTTGCCATATCCTCGGAAATTTTTTCTGGATTTTTTGATTCAACTATTATACTACTATAGTTTGAGGCATCATCATATAATCTCTCATAAGTTGAAAGAGGAAATCTTGCAAATCTCGGTATTCTTTTTCCTCCCATAGCTTTTACATAATCTTCAAAATTATTTTCAAAAACTCCAACTATTCTATATGGGACTTCTGCCTCTTTTCTACTAAGTGCTAGATTTATAGTTTTTCCTATGGCATCTTGTGGTTTTCCATAAATATCTTTTGCTGTAATGTGGTCTATCAGAGCAATTCTCTCTCCATTTTTATATTCAAAAGATATAAATTCTCTTCCATAAAGCATATTAACTTTATCCATTTTTTCATAATCTGGAGTGGCTACTGTAAGCCAAACTATTTCAAATCTACCATTAAATTTTGAATAAACTCTCTGAGTTATCCTTGGACTTATATTTTTAAACTCCTTAGTGGCTTTTAATTTTTTTATCATCTCATCTTCAAAAAGATATTTCCAACGAAAGTTTTCATCTTTCATATCAGCATAAACAGTAAATTTTCCATAACCATTCTCTTTTAATTTTCCTGTAATATTTTGTTGTCCACCTTTACCAATAGCAGACATAGTTATTACAGATGAAATCCCTATTATTATTCCAAGCATTGTTAAAAAAGATCTTGCTCTATTTCCCTTTAAACTCTTTATTGCACTATTAAGACTTTCTAAAAAATTCATCGAGTTTCACCGTCACTTATAATTTTTCCATCTTTAAATGTCACTATTCTTTTGCAATATTTTGCTATCTCAGGCTCGTGACTTACAACTACTATTGTTTTTCCTTGCTCATTTAACTCTTGGAAAAGTTTCATTATTTCATCTTCAGATACACTGTCCAAATTTCCTGTTGGCTCGTCTGCTAAAATTATTGCTGGATTATTTATCAAAGCTCTTGCTATTGCAACTCTTTGTCTTTGTCCTCCTGAAAGTTCATTAGGTTTATGTTTTACTCTTTTTTCAAGTCCAACTTTTTTTAAAACTTCCAAAGCTCTTTTTTCTCTTTCATCTTTGTGAACTCCTGCATAAACAAGAGGAAGTTCAACATTTTCTTGAGTGGTAAGTTTTGGCAAAAGATTGAAAGACTGAAATACAAAGCCTATTTTACTATTTCTTATTTTACAAAGATTATCCTCTTTTACTTCTCCAACGCTTATTCCATCAAGAATATATTCTCCATCAAACTCTTTATCAAGACAACCTAAAATATTCATCATAGTAGATTTTCCACTTCCACTACTTCCCATTATAGCAACAAACTCACCTTTTTTTATTCCAAGATTTATATCTTTAAGAGCGTGAAGTTTATTTTCTCCGTTGATATAATATTTATTTATTCCCTTTATTTGTATTATCAATTTTCTCTCCTTTTTGTTGAGAAGTTGTCAAAGGTTTTGTTGAGATTTTATCATTTGGTTTTAACTTCATACTAGGAGTTGTTATTATTTCATCTCCTATTTTTAGTCCACTTTTTATAATTATACTATCTCCTTTTCTATTTTCTATCTCAACATCTCTTCTTATTATTGTATTATCTGGAGTGACTAAATAAACAAAATATTGATTATTTTCTTCCATTAAAGCATTTTTTGAAATTGTTATATCATCATTTTTTTCTAGATATATTTTTGCTGATACTTTAAATCCAGGAATTATATTTGGAATTTCCTCAAGTGGTGTAACCTCTACTTCAACAATATTTTCAGAAGTAGTTGATGAAGTTTTTGAAATTTTAGAGATTTTTGTAATAGTTCCTTTGAATGAACGTTTTTTCTCAAAAACTTCTGGTTTTATATCAAGAGTTTGACCTAAAAATATATCTTTTATGTCATACTCTGCTACCTCTAAAATTATTTTTATATTTGAAAGGTCAGCTATCTCCATAAGAGGCTCATCTGTATTTACTGAGTAATTTTCTTGAGCAAGTAGTGATGTTACAGTTCCACTTACAGGACTTACTATTTTTTCAGCTGTTTTTAATAAATCCTCTTGATATTCCTCTATATTTATCTCATATCTTGCAACTTCCTCTTCAAGTTCTTTTACATAGTTTTTAGAACTTCCACCAAGTTTTAAAAGTTCTTTTTCAACTTCTAAATTTCTTTTTGCTTTGGCTAAAGATAACTCTTCTCTTTTTAAGTTTCTTATAATATTATTTCTCTCTGTTTCATCAAAAGTCATAAGGATTTTTCCTTTTTCTACATAATCCCCCTCTTGAATAAAAACCTCATCAACTTTTAATTTTTTATCAACGAAAACTTTTTTAGTGTCGTTTGCCTCTATTTTTCCTTCAACATTTATGTATCCTCTTTTATTATTGGTTGAAATAATTCTTGTTGGATATATTATTTCATTTTTATTTTTTTGAGGATTTTTTGAAATAAAAAGAAGTCCAATCAATAAAATTGTTCCAACCACACTGCTTATAATTATTATCTTTTTATTTTTATTCATAATTTTTTTCTCCTCTAACTAGTATTTCATAAATATACCCATTAAATAAATTCTTAGCTTTTTCAGCTGCTACTTGATAATTTAAATAATCGTCAAAGACGTCCATAACATCAACATAAGTGACATCACCTAGTTTATATTTCAAATTTATTATTTCATATTTATTTTTTTCAAGTTCAGCTTTATTTTTATTAACTAAATAATTTTTGTATAAATTATTGCAATTTTCTTCAACTTCTAATTTTTTTGAAATATTTATTTCTTTTTCTTTTTGAATATTTATCTCTTGTTGATCTAGAGTAATTTTTTCATTTTCTAGATTAATATCATAATAAAAGATATCCTTTGAAAGTTTTAAAAATACTCTATTTTCATCTGAATATCCATTATTTCTTTCTTGATGTTCTACCCCTACTAAAACTTCTGGAATTTTGTTAGAATATTTTAGATATTTTATATTTTCTTTTGTTATTTCTTTTTCTAAACCAAGTCTTGAAATTTTTCTCTCACCAATATTTGAAATAAAATCTGAAATATCAACTTTTGGTATTTCAATATCCATTAGCTCATCTTTTGAAATATCTATGCCAAACTCATATAAGAAACGATTCTTTATTTTTTTTATATTTTCCTTCAAATATTTCAATTCTATTTCAAGATTATTTCTACTAGTTTGTAATGTATCTAAATCTATTTTTGGAGTTGCCCCAAGCTCATAGGATTTTTTTAGAATTTTTTCTTCTGATTTTAATCTTGTCAGATTATTGGTTTTTAATTTTATTTCAAATTCATTATTTTTATATTCTTCATAAAGATTTATTAGGGATATTTTTTTAGTTTCAAGATCGTCATAATAAGAATATTCAGTATTTTTCTTTGAGTACTCCAATTTTTTTATTTCACTGTCGCTCTTAGAATAAAACATATCCTTTAGACTTTTATTAACACCTATAATCACGTCAGTATCACTATTTTTTTGGCTATTTATTTTATCCTTTGATAAATCCAAATAAAAATCTCCATAACTTACTCTTCCGTTAGATTTTATTTTATCCTCTTCATAATCGTAATCTGTTGCGATTTCCCCTCTCACTCCATTGTAATTATCAAGATTGTAATATTTCTCTTTAGAAAGATTTTTCTTTTGTTCTAAGTCAAAAATCTCTCTTTCATAAGATTTTTCCTCTAATGTTTTTAGCATATCATCTAGTTTTATATTTTTTCCGTATGAAATCAAAGAACTCATTAAGAAAAATAAAATTTTTAAAAATAGAAACTTATTTTTTCCCATAAATCCTCCTTTTTTAGTTTTTACATAGCTTAATTATACTATATTTCCTTTGACTTTAAAATTATTTTTTTAGTTTTAAAAAATATTTTTATAAAAAATTATTGACAAGGAAATTTTTTTGTGATATTATTGCCCTAACAAAAAACAAGAAGGAGGAAAAACAATGTTAGTAACATTAAAACTAAGGAACAAAAAATATTCTAACCAAATCGAATACTTGAAATTTTTTAATGTTAAAGATAGCATTGTAATTTCTTTGAGGAATAGGTCTATAATATTTTAGAATATTTTTTGATTGACTTTTATAATTTTATAATCAACTAGAAATTTTTTTATTACAGTGAGATCAACATTAAAGTGTGTTGGTCTTTTTTTATTGCTTAAAATTTTTTAATTATAAATTTTTATTTTTTAGGAGGTTTTTATGAAAAAATTAGTTTTACTTTTTATGACTTTTTTATCACTTATATCTTTTGGAAAAGTTGAAAAACTTTACGTTGGAACAAACGCAGAATTTTATCCATTTGAATATTTAGAAGATGGAAAAATAGTTGGTTTTGATGCTGAATTAATCGAGGCTATTGGAAAAAAATTAAACAAAGAGATAGTTTGGAAAAACATGGCTTTTGATGGACTTCTTCCAGCTCTTCAATCTAAAAAAATTGATGTTATCATAGCTGGAATGACTGCCACTCCAGAAAGAAAAAAATTCGTTAATTTTTCTGACCCATATTTTGTATCAAATCAAATGATTATTATTAATACTAATGATGAAAAATCAAAAGATATAACTTCTTATGAAAATTTGCCAAATCATAGTGTTGGTGTTGTACTTGGATATACTGGAGATGTAGCTATTAGTAAATTAGAAAATGTAGATGTTCAAAGATTTAATGGAGCATCAGAAGCAATTATGTCTTTAAAAGCTAAAAAAGTTCAAGCTGTTGTTATTGATTCTGAACCAGCAAAAAATTATGTAAAAAATAATAAAGGTTTAAAACTTATCTCTACTGATATTGCAAAAGAGGAATACTCAATCGCTGTTAGTAAAGAAAATAAAAAATTAGCTGAAGATATAAATCTTGCTTACAAAGAACTTGTAAATGACGGAACTTTTGAAAAACTTATAACTAAATATTTTAAATAATAAAATTGATTGGAGGAAATAAAATGAAAGAAAAAGTTGTTTTAGCATATTCTGGAGGATTAGATACATCTGTAATTATACCTTGGTTAAAAGAAAATTATGATTTTGAAGTTATTGCTGTTTCTGTAAATGTTGGACAAAAAGATGATTTTGAGGCTGTGGCTAAAAAAGCAAAAGAAAGTGGTGCAAGTAAATTTTTCGCCATTGATAAAACAAAAGAGTTAGTTGATGATTATATATTTCCAATGATAAAAGCTGGAGCAAAATATGAAAACGAATATCTACTTGGAACTTCTATTGCAAGACCTATAATTGCCAAAGCTCTTGTTGATGTGGCAAAATCTGAGGGAGCAAATTATATTGTCCACGGAGCTACTGGAAAAGGAAATGACCAAGTTAGATTTGAACTTGGAATTAAAGCTCTTGCTCCAAATATAAAAATAATCGCTCCTTGGCGTATTTGGAATATAAAATCAAGAAAGCAAGAAATTGAATACCTAAAAGAAAAAGGCATTGAGCTTCCTTTTAAAGAGAATTCATCTTACAGTAGAGATGAAAATCTTTTCCACATAAGTCACGAAGGATTAGATTTGGAAAATCCAAGTAACACACCTGATTATAAAAATCTTCTTCAATGGGTTACTCCTCTTGAAGAAACTCCAGACCAAGGGGAGATTATTCAAATAGATTTTGAACAAGGAATACCTACAAAATTAAATGCAGAAAAATTAAACGGTGTTGAACTTATAAAAAAATTAAATGAAATAGGTGGAAAACACGGAGTTGGAGTTATAGACTTAGTAGAAAATAGACTTGTTGGAATGAAATCTCGTGGAGTATATGAAACTCCTGGTGGAACAATTCTTTATTTTGCTCATCAAGAACTTGAAAGACTTTGTCTTGATAGAGAAACTTTCCAAGCAAAAGCAAATCTTTCAAACTATATGGCAAAATTAATCTACAACGGACAATGGTTTACAACTTATAGAGAAGCTATCTCAGCTTTTGTTAATGTTTCACAAAAATATGTAACTGGAAGTGTAAAGTTAAAACTTTATAAAGGAAATATGATTCTCCAAGGATTAGACTCAGAATACTCACTTTACTCAGAAGATTTTTCAACTTTTGATGAAGATGAAGTTTATAACCAAAAAGATGCTGAAGGATTTATTAATTTATTTGGACTTCCTATAAAAATTCAAGCACTTTTAAGAAATAAATAATTCTACTCCCATATAAAAAGGAAGCTATTATTATCTAGTAGCTTCCTTTATCTTTTAGTTATTTTCTGATGCTTTTTTTAAGCAATGCTCACAAACACCTTTAAAATAAATATGTTTTTCTTTTATTTGGAATTTATCTAATTGACTTAGATCTAAAGAATCTGTATCTAAGAAAATATCATAAATTTGTCCACACTCTGTGCACTTAAAATGTCCGTGTAAAGTCATATTCGCTTCATAACGAGTTTCATTTTCCTCTATAACTATCACACTGATAATTCCCTTTTCCACAAAAGTATTTAAAGTATTATAAATTGTAGTTTTTGATAGAGTTGGGATTTCATCACATAGAGCTTTATATATAGTATCAACAGTAGGATGTATTCTATTTTCTAAAAGAAATTTATATATTTGCATTCTTTGGTAAGATGGTTTTATTCCATTCTCTTTTAGAAAAGCACCGATATCTTTCACTTCATTTAAAACAGCTTCCATAATTGTACTCCTTTCATTATGTAATAATTGTTAATATATTATAATTTAAAATTGAGTAAAAGTAAAGTGTTTTTTGATTATTTTAAAAATTTTTTCATTATATATCTGTCAATTCCTATATCATATTCATCTTTTTCTAAACTCTCTATAAAATATCCTATTCTTTTATAAAGATTTATTGCTTTTATATTTTTAGGATCAACAGTTAAAGAAACAATCTTTTTTCCATAATTTTTAAAATATTCTTCACAATGAAGTAAAAGTTTAGTTCCTATCCCTTTTTCTCTATATTCTTTCATCACAGAAAATCCATATAAAAATATCTCTGGTCTGTCAAAAGCTACCATAAACTCTGCTGCACCTACAATTTTTCCCTCTTCAAAGGCAGCAAAAACTTTTCCAAATTTTACTATTGGTTTCAAAATCCAAAGGTCAACTCCTCCAAATTTTCCAAAAGTATATTTCTCCATTTCAACTATCTCATTCATATATTCTTTATCTTTTATAGAGATTTCTTTTATTTCCATTTTTTCTCCTAATATTCTACCTTCGAAAGATAAAGACCTGACGGTTCAGCAATCTCAATCTTATACTCTTTAAAAGGATTTTCTAGTAATTCTCTTATATAGTTTTCGGGTTTTCTTCCAAAATATATATCTAATGCTGTCCCTACAATAATTCTAATCTGAGTTTTTAAAAAAGCATTTCCCTCTATATATATTCCCATTGTATCTTCATCTTTTAAATATGTTTCTATATTATAAATAGTCCTTATACTTGTTTTATTATTTTCATCTTTCAATCTAAAATTATTAAAATCATGTTCTCCAATAAGAGGTTTTAAAATTTCTAAAAACTTTTCACAATCAATTTTTTTATTTACATAAGTTTTATATCTTCTTGAAAAAACATCTTTTTTCCAAGTGATAATATATTCATAAGCTCTGGTCTTAGCCTGAAATCTTGAATTAAAATCTAAACCAACCTCTTCAATATTATAAATATCTATATCATTTGGTAAAAGTTTATTTAAAGCTCTTTGAAAATTTTTTAATGGAATAGTTATATTATCATTTATAAAAAAATTAGATACTTGAACTGAAGCATGAACTCCTCTATCTGTTCTACCAGCAGTTACCATATTGATATCTTCTTTTAAAATAATTTTTAAAACTCTTTCTATCTCACCTTGGACTGTCCTTTTATCTGGCTGTCTTTGAAAACCATAAAAGTCACTTCCGTCATAAGCATAAGTTATTTTTATATTTCTCATTCTTTTCCCCTTAAAAAATTTATCAAGCTATATCATATCATATATGATTTTTTTTATCAATAAAATATATTTACAACTCTTTCTTTGCTTCTCTTATTGCACTATATTGAAATCCTTTTCTCATAAGAGATTCTATCTTTTTTCTCTCCTCTTTATCTCCCATTTTTATCCAAAGTTTTTTTATTTCTTCAATCTCATCATCTTGATTATCTTCTAAAAGTTCCCTTATTATATTTTTCTCTACACCTTTCATTAAAAGATTGTACTCTAATTTTCTACTTCCCCAACTTTTATGGCAATTTATAAAAGATACAGCAAAATCTCTATCATTTAGATAGTTATGTCCTTTTAATTTTTCAACTATTTTCAAAACTATATCTTTTTCTTTATATTTCATTACAAGTTTTGTTGTTATTTCTCTTACAGAATAGTCTCTTTTTTCAAGCAACCAATATGAAAAAGAGAGAACAGCTCTCTCTACAAGCTCAAGATATATATCTTTTGCAAGGTCTATTCCCTCTTTCAATTTGTATTCATCTATTGTTTTTTTCTGAAGAGAAATTTCCACACCATTTTCAAATAAAATTTTATTCTTCTGGAGCTTCAAAATCTTCATCTATTCCGTCCTCTCCCTCTTCTTCTGAAGATGTTTTTGCTAAAGGAACTTGTTTTTCTTTTAATTCATTGTAGATTTTTTCTAGTAAATCTTTTTCTTCTTCAAGTCTAGCTTTTACATTTTCTTTACCTTGACCAAGTCTCATATCTCCATAGCTAAACCAAGCTCCAGATTTAGAAACTATATCTGCATCAATAGCAGCGTCTAAAATCTCTCCTACTTTTGAAATTCCTTTTCCATACATTATTTGGAAAGTTGCTTCTTTGAATGGAGGAGCTATTTTATTTTTAGTAACTTTTACTAAAACTTCATTTCCTATAATATTATCTCCTTGTTTTACAGAACCTACTCTTTTTATTTCAAGTCTTACAGAAGCATAGAATTTTAAAGCTTTTCCTCCTGTTGTTGTTGTTTGAGGTCCAAATCCAAATCCACCAATTTTATCTCTTATTTGGTTAATAAATATTATTGTAGTTTTTGATTTATTTAGAGTTCCTGTTAATTTTCTAAGAGCTTTTGACATAAGTCTTGCTTGAAGTCCCATCTGTTGATCTGACATCTCTCCGTCAATCTCAGCTTTTGGAACTAATGCTGCAACTGAGTCAACAACTATTACATCTATTGCTGATGAATGAACTAATGAATCAACTATTTCTAATGCTTGTTCTCCATAATCTGGTTGAGAAATTAAAAGTTCATCTATATCAACACCAAGTGCTTTTGCATAAGTTGGATCAAGAGCGTGTTCAGCATCTATGAAAGCTGCTATTCCTCCAGCTTTTTGTGCTTCAGCTATTATATGAAGAGCTATTGTAGTTTTACCAGAACTTTCAGCTCCATAAACTTCTATTATTCTTCCTCTTGGTACTCCTCCAAGACCTAAAGCTGCGTCAAGATTTATACTTCCTGTTGGGATAACTTCTATATTCATAGATGAGTTTTCTCCCAATTTCATTATAGCTCCCTCTCCGAAATCTTTAGTAATTTGTTTTATTGCATTTTCTAATGCTTTATTTTTATCTACAACCTCTGATGATTTTTTTACAGCCACAACAAACCTCCTTAATTTTTTTCTAAATCTTTTACAATTTTTTCAAAAATATAATTTTCATCAATATTATTCATACAATTAAAATGTCCTTTAGGGCATTTTTTTCCTCCATGTAAACTACAAGGAGAACATTTTTCATTGGCATAGATAAGTTCTGCCAAATTGTTATACTCAAACATATTAGGATCTGTTGGTCCAAATATTACATAGGATTTACAACCAACACCTCTTCCTATATGAAATGGTCCTGAGTCATTAGTAACTAAAAGTTTCGATACAGAAAGCAAAGCCCCACTCTCTTTAAGTGAAATTTTTCCTGCAAGATTGATACAAGAATTTTCACTTACTTTATTGATAAGCTCACATCTTTCAATATCCTCTTTTCCACCTAATAAAACAGTTTTTATTTTATATTTGTCATAAAGTTTTTTTGCTAATTTTCCAAATTTTTCAGGTAACCATTTTTTTGTTTCCTTTGAAGCTCCCGGAGCCATAGCAAACATTCCTGAATATTTTTTTACATTTTCCAAATCATCTTTAGAAAAATTAAAATCCAAATCTTCCCATTTGTATTTTATCCCCAAAACTTTAAAAGCTTTGAAATAATTTTTTATTATTGTATCATCTACATGATATTTTATAAGTTTTAATTTTACAAGCAGTGACTTCCAAAGTTTTCTCTTAGGATATACAAAGATTTTTGATTTTATTTCACTTGAAATAAGTTTTGATCTAAATTTTCTATGAAGATCAAACACATAATCATATTTATTTTCATTTAATTTTTTTCCAAATTTTTTAATATTTCTAAATCCATCATCTTTTTTCTTATCAAAAAGAATAAGATTATCTATATATGGACTTCCCTCTATTGAATCCTTAAAATTTTTTAAAACTACAAAATCTATAACAATATCTGGAAATTTTTCCTTAAGTTGTTTTAATATAGGAGTAGTAAGTATTATATCACCAATAGAGCTTAATCTTATTATCAAAACTCTCATTGGTTTTCCTCCTGATTTTCATTATTGATCTCACTTGAATATTTTTCAAAATCTTTATTTCTTTTAAATTTTAATTTTATTTTTTGGAATATACTTTCTTTTGGTTCTAAATTTTCTGACTTTTTAAATTTTTCCCCTCTTAAAAGAGATTTTACAAAAGCTCTAACTTTTCCCCAAAATATCAAGTAATAATCTACAAGTCTTGCTACTATATGATATATTCCATGTCTTTTATAATATTTTTTTATACTTTGCCCACAACTAGTTTCAAGGTATATAAATTCATAAGCTTGGGCAAATTTTCCAAAAATACTTTTTTTAAATCTAGCATCAATTATATAGCAAAATCCATTGGAAATTATAAAGTTTGAAAGTTGACTATCTCCATGGATAAATCCTTTAGAATGGATTTTTTCAAGGGTATCGCAGATAATTTCTATATTATCGATATTTCCCTCTCTACCGTCTATATATTCCATCACTAAATAGGAATCCACAACCATTCCAAACTTTTTAGTTTCACAAGCAAAATAAGGTTTTGCTGTATCTATTCCATTTTTTAATATTTTTTCTAAACATAGAAACTCTCTTTGAGATTCTCCTCCTCTAAATATAGAAAGAAATCTCTGCCATTTTCTTGTATTTTTCTCTGTAGGAATCTTATAAACATAAGTTTTTCCATTAAGCTCAATCAGTTTTACTGTACTTCTATGGTCAGACTTAAGAGTTTTCAAAACTTTTATTCTTTTTTCCTCAATAGGATTAAAAAATTTTGTAGAAGAGAGTTCATCAAAATATATATTTTTCTTTTTCATTATACCTTTATACATACTCTCACTCTCCTAAATATTCTTTTATCTCATTAAATACCTCTTCAGGTAAAATATCTCTCATACATTTAAAATGTTTTTCTGGACAAGACTTTCCTCCGTGAATACCACAAGGTCTACATTTTAGTCCATCTACTTGGAATACTTTGCTATTTAGACTCCAAGGAAAAAATCCGAATTTTTCAATTGTAGGTCCAAAAAGTGCAAATATTCTTGGCTTTTTAAAAGCTGAGGCTATATGAATAGGTGAAGAATCATTTGTCACCACAACATCTGCTCTTGATAAAATATCTGCTAACTCCAAAAGTGAAGTCTTTCCTCTCATATCAATTGTATTTTCTTTTTCTATTGGAAGATTTATCTCATCTTTTCCACCTACAACAATCAATCTTGCATTAGAAAGTTTTTTTAAACTTTCAGCTAATTTATTAAAATATTCAACTGGCCATTGTTTTGTAAACCATTTACTTCCCGGAGCAAGAACAACCACCTTTTTATCTTCCAAAAGATTTTCTTTCCAAAGGTTGTCCCCCTTCATTTTCTCTTTTTCTCCAGGATAAAGTTCTATCTCATATCTTTTTTTATTTTCTGGAGCTACAAAACTCAAAAGTTTTTCAACCTCGTGTTTTGTTCTATCATATTTTATCTTCTCTGTAAAAAGACAACTTCCAGATGCTATGTCATAACCTTTTCTTATTGGAGAACGAGAAAGCCACGAAAGTATTGAACTTCTTAAGTATCTATGAGGAGTTATTACCATATTAAAATTTTCATAACGAAGTCTTTTTCCAAGTTGCCACACTCCGCTTATTCCCTTATGCTCTCCTCTTTTATCATAGACAATAATATTATTAAGATGTGGATTATTTTTAAGAATTGCCTCTCCACTTGGAGTAGTTACATAAGTAATATCAGAATCTGGATAAGTATCTTTTATTTTTTTTATCAGAGGTGTAGATAAAACTATATCTCCAATAAAAGCTGTATGTATTATTAATATTCTCAAAATTTTCACCCTCTTTATCTTAAACTTTCATCTAAAGCGTCTACTATCTCTTTTTCTATACTCTCATCATAAGAAGAAAAATATTTATCCTCTTTAGAATAATTTTCAACTACTTTTCTCTCTGGTCTATCTGGAATTATATATTTTACATTTTTATTATTTATTACTCCCCATCTGATTGGGTGTTGAGTTTTTTTATTTGGGTAGATTGCCACTATATTTTTTCCTAAAGCTCCAGCTAAATGAGTTGGACCAGTTGACCCACCAAGATAAACTGTTGCTTTGTCTATTATTCCTGCAAGATTTAAAACTGAACCTTCATTTGCAAAAACATAGATTTTTTCTCTATCGATTCCCTTTAGGATTTTCTCAGCTCTCTCTTTTTCACTAATATGACAAGCAATAATTATTGAAATATCCCCTCTTCTGTCATAAATTTTTTGCAATAAATTTTGATACTGCTCATCTGTTATAGTTTTTGCTGAACCTCCCATAAAAGGATTTACAACTAAAACCTTTCCAGATATTTTATTTTTATCTATATACATATTTGCAACATCTATATTTTCTTGCTCCAAATATATTTTACTATTTATTTCAAAAACTTCATCATATCTTTTTGGATCTATTTTTCTTATTAAATCCAAATTATACTCTGCCTCATTTTTTATAGAATGAGATCTTTTTTGCCAAACTCCTCTATTGAAAGAAAAAATAGAATATATTTTTGATATTGGACCTACTCTATAACTTGCTCCACTTTTTCTTGCAAGTTTTGAAATAATTTTATCATTATAAAGTGCAATAAAAATATCTGTGTTAAAGCTTTTTATTTCATTTTCTAATTCTTCTTCTGAGTAATCATCTATCTTTATTATTCTATCTATATAAGGAAGATTTTTAACTATCTCATAGTTATAATTTCTAACTAATATCATAATCTCTGCATTAGGAAACATTTTTCTTGCCATAAAAAAACTAGGGATTGATAATAACAAATCTCCTATTTTATCTGTTCTTGAAATTATTATTTTTTTTATTTCATTAACTTCCATCTGTTTCCCCTCTATTTTTTGTAAGAATTATTCTTATACATCTCTCTAAGTTTGAAATATTTTACCATTGAGTACATTGCACTTGTAGATGCAATCATAAGCCCCTCTATTCCATCTAAAAATCCAAGTCTTATTATATACATTCTTATAAATTTAAAAATTGGATTAAAAATTATTTGAAAATTTGACGGTCTCTTTCCTCTTCTATAATATTCCTTTGCGCCCTCTGTTGTGTATCTATTAAACTTTGTAAAATATTCCTCTAATGTTATATAGCTATGATGATAGATTTCTTCTTTTAATCTATAAACTTTTTTATCTGTTAAAAATTCCTCATGAACTTCGTTTGTATTAAATCTTCCAACATCTTTTTTAAAAAGTCTTATATGATATTGGTTGCTCCAACCACCATGTTTCAATTTTTTTCCAAAGCATACTGATGAAAAATTTATTTCAAAAACTTCTTTTTCACTTTCATTTTCTTTTATCTCTTTTAATTTCTTAGCAAGTTTTGGAGAAATTTCTTCGTCTGCGTCAATATTTAAAACCCAATCTCCTGTAGCATTTTCTATAGCAACATTTCTTTGTTTTCCATAACCTAGCCATTTTTGATTGATAAATCTAGCTCCGTATTTTTTGGCTATCTCTTCTGTTTTATCAGTTGATCCACTGTCAACTATAACTATTTCATCAGCTACCCCTTCTAAAGATTTTAAAGTTTTTTCTAAGATTCTCTCTTCATTAAGAGTAATCATTGCCACAGATAATTTCATAACTCCCCCATTTCTTATAAGAAAAAATATTTACATTATTTTTGATTATCTATAATAATTATACCAAATAAATAGGTTTTTATAAAGTAATATTTCAATATATTCAAAATTTTTCAAAAAAACAAACCTAGAATTTAACAAAGTTTTAAATCCTAGGTTTTAGTTTTTTATTTTAAATATCCTTTTTCTTTTAACTCTTTTTCTATCAGTTCCAAAGTTTCTTCACTATCAGCTTCTATTGTATGAAAATGTTTGCCAAAAGTAAGATTTTTTAGTGGATTTGCCTCTCCATTTCTAATTTTTTCAAGAAACTCTGCCACTTTTCTTCTGGAATTAATATTTAAGTTAGCTTTTAAACTTCCATAAACTTGATGTTCTACAAAAACATCTACAATAGTTCCACCTAAATCTACAATAGTTGTTAATTCATCTTCTATCTGCTCATCTGTGTGAGAAACTTCAAAAACTTTTTTCATTCCTTGTGAATTTTCTAAAAGATATCCTCTATTTGTAGAATAAATTTTATAATTTTCAGCCCTTAATATAGCTATATCCTGAACAATAACTTGACGACTAACCCCATATTTTTTTGCAAGCTCTGTTCCTGAAATAGGTTTTTCTAAAATTTTAATTGTATTTAATATATCCTCTCGTCTGTCTTTTCCTGTCATCTTGTCCCCTCTTGTAATTATAAGACACGAAGATTTTTTAAAGAAATATCTAAAATTGGTGCTGAATGTGTCAACGCTCCACTTGATATATAATCTACTCCTGTATCTATAACTTTTTCTATATTTTCTTTAGTAATATTTCCTGAACACTCAGTTTTTGCTCTTCCGTCAACTATTTTTACAGCTTCTTTCATCATTTCTGGAGTCATATTATCAAGCATTATTATATCTGCTCCAGCTTCTAAAGCTTCTCTTAACATATCAAGATTTTCAACCTCAACTTCTATTTTTCTAACGAAAGGAGCATAATCTTTTGCCATTTTTATAGCTTCTTTAACTCCTCCAGCTGCGTCAATATGATTGTCTTTTAATAAAATTCCATCTGAAAGATTATAACGGTGATTATATCCTCCACCCATTTTAACAGCATATTTTTCAAATATACGCATATTTGGAGTTGTTTTTCTTGTGTCTAATAGTCTTACTTTACTATCTCCTAATAATTTTACTACATTTCTAGTATAAGTTGCAATACCACTCATTCTTTGAAGATAATTAAGAGCTACTCTCTCTCCTGATAAAAGAACTCTTATATCTCCAGTTACATCAGCAAGATGATCTCCTTTTTTTACTTCATCTCCATCTTTAAAATATCTTTTTACTTGAGTTTTTTCATCTAATAATTCAAAAGTTCTTTGAAATACATCTAGCCCAGCTATAACTCCATCTTGTTTACAGATAAGTTTTACTGTTCCAAGTTTTGCTTCTCTCATAACAGAGTTTGTAGTTATATCTTCACTTGATATATCCTCTCTTAATGCCATTAAAATAAGATTATCCATATTTAATCTTGTAGTTATATCATTCATTACTCTTCTGCCCCCTTTTGAATTTTATCATCTTCAATCTCTTTAAAGATTATCTCTTTATATTCAGCAAAAATTTTATCTAAATCACTGTATTTTTCTAAATCTATATTTTGTTCTTCTACATCATTTTCTTCATTTTTAGAAATAATATGAAGTGCTGCTATTTTTCCAAAAACAAGACTTTCAAGAAGTGAGTTACTTGCTAAACGATTTGCTCCGTGAACTCCATTACAACTTGTTTCCCCTACTGCATAAAGATTTTCCATAGAAGTTTGACTGTTAGAATCTACTTCTACTCCACCCATAAAATAATGTTGAGCTGGAACTACTGGGATACATTCTTTTGTTGGCTCATACCCTTCCTCTCTACATCTTTTTATAATATTTGGAAATCTTTTTTCAATATCTATTCCGTGTTTTTTTATCTCTCTCATATCAAGCCAAACGAAATCTGTTCCATCTTTTTCCATTTGAGCTAATATTTTTTGAGTTAATTTATCTCTTGGAATTAATTCTTCAGTAAATCTTTCAAAGTTTTTATCATAAAGTAAAGCTCCTTCTCCTCTTACTGACTCAGAAACCAAAAATCTTCTTCCAGGTCTTTTTGAATAAAGAGAAGTTGGATGAATTTGAACATAACTTATATCTTTTAATTTTACACTATGTTTTTTACAAATTGCTAAAGAATCTCCTGTTAAATGAGGGAAGTTTGTAGAATTTTTATAAACTCCACCTATTCCGCCAGTAGCTAAAACTATATTTTTGGCATAAACTGGGAAAATTCCATCTTGATTTTTTAAAACTACACCACAACAACTATTTTCTTTAGTGATTATATCTATCATTGTTGTATTTTCTAAAATTTCTATATTTTTCCTTAATTTTACTTGATCCAAAAGTTTTTCAGTTATCTCTTGACCTGTGATGTCTTTGTGATAAAGAATACGAGGTTTTGCATGAGCCCCTTCACGAGTATAAAGAAGTTCCCCATTTTCTCTTTCAAAATCTACACCAAAATCTATAAGTTCATTTATAATCTCTCTTGAATTATTTATCATTGTTTCAACAGATTCTTTTTTATTTTTGTAATGTCCAGCTTTCATAGTATCTTCAAAAAAGCTATTAAAATCATTTTCATCTCTTAAAACACAGATTCCCCCTTGAGCTAAAAATGAATCACTTTCTTCAAGGATTGATTTTGTAACCATTAAAATATTTTTATCTTCTGGCAAGTGAAGAGCTGTAAAACAACCTCCTACACCTGTTCCAACTATTATTATATCATATTTTTTCATTCTTTTCGCTTCCTTTTATTTTGCCATTTCTAGCATATTTTCTAGAGGTTTATTAGCCTCTGTTATTATTTCATCTTTTAAATGTACTTGTGGTTCTAAAGTTTCTAATGAGTTTATAATCTTATCAAGAGTTATTTTTTTCATTCCAACACATTGAAATTTTTCTTTTGGTAGATAGAATTTTTTATTTGGATTTTTCTCTTGAAGTTCATATAAAACTCCGTCTTCTGTACAAATTATAAATTCTTCTGCATCACTTTCTGTTACATATTTTATTATTCCAGAAGTACTTCCAACATAATCTCCAAGTTCTACTGTTTCAATTGGACACTCTGGGTGGATTGCTACCTTTGCATTTGGATATTTTTCTTTTGCTTTTAAAAGTTCCTCTTTTGTAAGTTCATTATGAATAGGACACCAACCTTCATTAAATATAAAATTCTTTTCAGGTAGTTTTGTTGATATATACCTTGCTAAATGTTGATCTGGTATAAAAAATATATTTTTATTTGGTAAACGTTCAGCTATTTTTAATGCATTAGCCGAAGTGACACAAACATCAGAGTGAGCTTTTAACTCAGCTGTTGAGTTTACATAACAAACTACTGCTAAATCCTCATATTTTTCTCTCATCTCTTTTATTTTTTCAACTGTTGCCATATGAGCCATTGGACAGTCAGCACTCATATCTGGAAGTAAAACTATTTTATCTTTATTAAGAAGTTTTACACTTTCTCCCATAAAAGAAACTCCACACATAACAATGACTTTTTCTTTTACTTCACGAGCTTTTTCACTTAAAAAATATGAATCTCCCACATAATCTGCTATTTTTTGTACTTCAGGTTCTGTATAATAATGTGCTAGTATAATTGCATCTTTTTCTTCTTTTAACTTTTTGATTTTTTCAAATTTATTCTCCATTATTCCTCCCTTATGACAGTTATTTTTACAACTGTCTTGTCAGAAGATAGTATACCACACTTTACATTTTATTTACAAGAGTTTAATTTTTAAAAAAATTTTCCTATTATTTCAATTTATGCTATAATAATAAAAATATTATTATATTATAAATTTTTAGGAGTTAATTGATGAAAAAAATTATATTATTTTTTATACTTATTACTGTTTTTACATTTTCAAAAGATAATATTAAAATATCAAATGATTATGTAAAACAAGGAGAATTTTTTATAGTAGAATTTCCAAAAGATAAAGATTATACTATAAGTTTTCCTAATTCTCATACCAAAATAAAAAGTTTTATAGAGGGAGATAGTAAAAAAGCTTTTGTTCCTGTTCATTATTCTACACCTGTTGGAGCTTATACTTTAAAAGTTCTTGATGGAAAAAGATTGATGACAAAAAAATTAATAAAAGTTAAAGATGGGAATTTTAAAAAGAGTTACATCACTGTAAACAAAACAATGCAAAAGAAAAGATCATCTTCTAACATGAAAGCAATGACTAATAAAAGTGGAGATGCAAAATCAAATCCAAGTTCTGACAAATTATGGGAAGAAAATTTTATTCTTCCTGTTACTGACAGCAAATATCAAAAAATAAGTAGTCCTTTTGGAGCCATGAGATTTGTTAATAATAAAGTGGCTGGATATCACTCTAGAATAGATTTTCCAGTACCTATTGGAACTCCATTAGTTGCTACTAATAATGGACGTGTTGTTCTTGCTGAAAAACTTACTACAACAGGAAATACAATAATGATAGACCACGGAATGAATATTTTCTCTGCCTATGCTCATATGAGTGAACTTTCTGTAAAAAGTGGTGATATTGTAAAAAAAGGACAAACTCTTGGTAAAAGTGGAAACACAGGATTTACTACTGGACCACACCTACATTTTACAATAAGTATTGGTACTACTTTTATAAATCCTAACATATTTTTAAATAATAAAATTTTAGAAAATTAATATTTTAATTTAATTGGTCACTCATTGGGTGACCTTTTTTATGCTTTAAAATAAAAAAAGCTGTTGTATTTTAGCAAAATATAAAATTCTAATATTTTCACTTTTAGAAATTTTTATCTTTTAAAAATATTTAATTAAAAACCATATTTTTTAATGGGGTAATTTCTATGATTTTAATAAAATAATATTTAAAAAATTCAATCTCTATAAATAAAATTATTTTTATTTTATAATTTTACTATTTCAACAGCCTTTTTATTTTATTTATGACTTTTTATCAATAAAGATTATTTATTGTTTACCATTATATCTAATATAACTTTGTCTGTTACTAACATTCCATCTTTTCCAAGAACACCAGTATTTTTTATAGTAGCTTCTACATCTCTACCGATAATTCCTTCTCCAAATAAAAGATTTCTATTTTTCTTAGATGCGTAATAAGAATCAAATGCACAAGAAATTCCACTAGCTATTTTTGTTGCACAAGAACTTTTTGCACCATCACAGATAAGACCAGACATTGTTCCAAGTGTTGTTTCTATAGCTTTTGAACATTGATCAAGAGTTAAACCATCTAAGAAAGAGATTGCTCCTGCTACTCCAGCACTTGCACACATAGCTCCACAATATGCAGAAAGTCTTCCTATATTTGTTTTGATATGGATTGTTGTCATATGAGAGAAGAATAATCCTCTGATTAATTGTTCATAAGGAATATTTTTCATTTCACAGAATTTTATAACAGGTAAAGATGCTGTCATTCCTTGGTTTCCACTTCCACTTGTTGTCATAACTGCTAGAGAACAACCATTCATTCTTGCGTCACTACCAGCACTAGCAAAAGCTGCCATATTATTTCTTAAGTCGTTTCCATAAACTCCTTCTTCAATTCCTTCTTTTATAGTTTTACCAATTCCTATTCCATAAAGGTTAGTTAATCCTTCTTTAGCTATTGCAGTATTGCACTCTATAACTTTTTTAAATATTGGTTCGATTAAATTAATATCTATTGTTTTTGCTGTATTGTAGATTAAATCCATTGTTAAAAAGCTTCTGTCTGTCATTGGAGTATCTACGAAACTTCTATCATCACAAGATTGTCCTAAGATTTTTTCTCCATTTTTAATTATTTCAGTTATATTTGTATGATAGTTTTGAATTTCTATGCTTGCTTGGTCTTCTCCTAAAGTTCCAACAAGTTTTATGTATAATTTAACATCTCCATGATATAATAAAACATTCATTCTATTTTCATCTAAATATTTTTTTACTTCTGGAAGTTTAGTTTTATCTACTCCAGATATTACCATTAATTCTTTTTTAGAATCTCCTAGTATTGTTCCCATTGCGATAGCTGCTTCTATTCCTACCATTCCTTCTGAGTTAGGTATTTTTACACTTTTAACATTTTTTATCATATTTCCTGATAAATAAATATCAATTTTTTCTGGAATTCCTCCTAAAATATCTCTTAATTTGCTTCCTGCATAAGCTAGTGCAATTGGTTCAGTACATCCTTCTGCTGGTATTATCTCTTCTCTTAAAATACTCATAATTTTATCTAACATAAAACTACCCCCTATATATTATAATTATTCAATAGTATATTAAGCAATTTATATGCCAAATTTAAAAAAATATTTTTCTATTTATTTCTAGTAAAAATAACACTTTCTTATTTTCTATTTGAATTTTATTTTTTTCATTTTGAAAATTTTTTCTATTTTGAAAATAAATTATTTTCTATTTTTCATAATGAAAAAAATGTATACTATTTTAAAATAAAAATCTTTTTTTAAACAATAAAATCTGATTTAATGAAATTATTTTATTTTTAAATAAAAACATCATAAAAAAATTAAATTTATAATAATATTTTTTAGAACAAAAAAAGAAGAGGATTGCTCCTCTCCTTCTATCTTAATAGTTTTTACTATTTGATTATTTCTGATACAACTCCAGATG
>NZ_JADYTX010000020.1 GCF_021531475.1 Fusobacterium perfoetens
AATAACAGTATATTACATAAAAATTAAAATAGCTTAATAATTAAAAAATTATTATATAAATATTATACGAGGAGAGAAAATTGTTAGAAGAATTAAAAGAGGCAAGTGAATATATTATTAAAAAAATAAAAGAGGAAGACCCACTTATTTTGGAGTTAGAGGAGTTTGCGAGAATCCATAATGTGCCTATCGTTACAAAAGAGGTGGCAAAGTATCTTGAGTTTATGATAAAAACTCACAATGTGAAAAATATATTGGAGGTTGGTACTGCTATTGGGTATTCTGGTATCCTTATGGCTAGACTTATTGAGAAAAATGGTGGGATACTAACTACTATCGAAATTGATGAGGAGAGATATAATCAGGCTAAAGAAAATTTTGCCAAGGCAGGTCTAACTAATGTAAAAATGATACTTGGGGACGCTACAGAAGAGATTGAAAAGCTAGATGATAACTTTGATTTTATATTTATCGACGCATCAAAGGGGCAGTATAAGAAATTTTTCGAGGATTCTTATAAAATGCTAAATGATAAGGGGATTGTCTTTATAGATAATATTATGTTTAGAGGGTATCTTTATAAGGAGTACCCAAAGAGATTTAAGACAATAGTTAGAAAATTAGATGAGTTTATAGACTACCTTTATGAAAATTATGACTTTACATTATTGGACTTTGGAGATGGTGTAGGGTTAATATACAAGAAATCATAATTTTTTAAAAAGATTAAATATGCTTACTTAAAAATAAAAAACCTAGATTAATTTCTAGGTTTTTATTTTTTAAAAAAAGTTTATTTTGAATGTCTAAATAAATTCCATTATTTATTTAATTCTTCTTTTCTCTTTCTTATAAGCTCTTCAAACTCTTCCAAATCTTCAAGCGTAGAATAATTATTTATAAAAGTTCTTGAAGTAGAACGATAAGAACTTTCACTTGACTTTTTCGATATAATTCAAATACCCAATGAATTTGAACATATTTTAATAAGGACTCTTAAATTTTTTAGGAGTTCTTTTTTTATTGTTAAAAACACTTGACTACGTATTTAATACGTGTTATAATAAATGTGAGGTGGTTGAATGAGCTCAAAAGACCTTATGAAACTACTTAAACAGGACGGTTGGTATCTTGATAGAGTTAAGGGAAGTCATTATCAATTTAAACATCCTACTAAAAAGGGATTGGTAACACTTCCACATCCTCGAAAAGATTTACCACAAAAGACTGTTGAAAGTATTTTCAGACAAGCGGGACTATAAAGTCCTGCTTACCTCATATTTTATAAAAGGATGTGATAATGTGAATATAACTTATCCAGCAATTATAACACACGAAGATGATACTTTTTATATAGGTTTTCCAGACTTTGAAGATGAATATTTTGGAACTTTTGGAGAAACTTTTGAAGAAGCAATTCAAATGGGAAAGGAATATTTGACTTTGACATTGGAGAGTTTCGAGGAAGAAAAAAAAGAATTTCCAAAACCTAGTTTAATATCTGATTTAAAAAATAAGTTAAATAAAAATCAAGAAATAGTTTATATAAGTATGAACTATGAATATGAAAAATCTTTAGTAAAAATATCTTATGTTAAGAAAACATTAACTATTCCTACATATCTTGATATTTTAGCAAAAAATAAAAATATTAATTTTTCACAAGTTTTACAAGAAGCTTTAAAGAAAAAATTGCTTTAAAAAACAGATATTTAATAATTATGATTTTACACTAAAGGGCATACATTGGAGATAGGTTGGTCTAATTTATAAAACTAAATAATTAGAAAAATCCAATATTTTTTAGCTGAACTAGTCATAACAAACCCCACTTGACTTTTTTGATGAAATAAGTTATAATTTAAGTACCAAGTAATTCAAACATTTAAAAATAAGAACTTTAGAATTTATTTTTCTGAGTTCTTATTTTTTTTATCTTTATACCACTTATATAATTTATAAGAATATTCAACAGTTTTTCCTATTAAAACAAATATAAGAAGTCCGTGCCAAATTTTATCACTCATTCTTTTACCTCCTCTTTTATTTTTTAGAGGGGAAGGGAGGAAAGGGCTTATTGCCCCTTGTACCTCTTTACAAAGTTTCTAACCCACTTAGTAAGCTGATAAATCAACTTAATGGTTTCCACTAGTGTAAGTATCTTCCCAAGCAATTCAAACATATTTGTTTTATCCTCCCCTCTTGTATATATCATATACAGTAATATAAATAAAATCAAGAGTTTTTTAATAAAGTTATTTTTAATTTAAGGTATTTTCTTTTGGGAAGGAAAAAAGAAAAAGCCTAGAAATCAATCTAGGCTTTTATATATTAATAATATTATAAACTAATTAAGACATACGGTGCATAAAATGGTTGTCCATATTCTTTTTATAAGAAATCTCGTCCATATAACGTAGATATTCTTTAGCATAAGGAATTACAACAGTAGGAATTAAAATCAATGCGATAATGATAAATAAAAGTGTCAACATACTATCACTCTCCTTTATGAAGCAATTTATTTACATATATATTATATATCTTTTTTGTGGTGAAGTCAACTGAAAAATATAATTTTTAGTCAATAGATATTAAGGGTTAGTCTTTTTAATTTTGAGGGATAAATAAAAAATTGGGGCTGTTGCATTTTTTATTAAAAAGAATATAGATTAAAAATTACGGAAATTATGGAGAAAAATTAGATTTATAAAGCGACATTGAATGCTAAAAATCACAACTGTTTGAGCGTAGCGAGTTTTGTGATTTTAGTGAGATGAGCTTTAAATAAATCAATTTTTCGTAATCTGCAGTAATTTTTAATCTTATATCTCTTAAATTTGCAATAGCCCCGAAATTATAATTTAGCAAGATAGCTTAGCAATATTTTGTATTTAGACTAGAAAAAATAAAATATTTTAAATTTTTAATATATAATATTTTATAACTAAACCAACAGTTAATAGCCCTGCTAAAGCTCCTAAAATCTTTTGATATTTATTTTCACTTCTTAAAACTATAAAGGACATATAAATACCTGCAATGATTAATCCTATTTTTGACATTGTTCCTCCGTATTAAACAATCTTAGTTGTCCAGTCCTCTACGTTCCAAACCTCTGTCACTACGTCCATATAGAAATCAGGTTCGTGGCTTACAAGGACAACAGTTCCCTTAAACTCTCTAACAGCTTTTTTAAGCTCCTCTTTTGCGTCAACGTCCAAATGGTTTGTAGGCTCGTCAAGGACTAAAAGGTTTGCCTCTCTGTTCATCAGTTTGCAAAGACGAACTTTTGCATTCTCTCCCCCAGATAAAACTCTCATTTGGCTAGTGATATGGTCACGTGTCAAACCACATTTAGCAAGGGCAGCACGAGCCTCTTGGTTTGTAAAGTGAGGAAACTCGTTCCAAATCTCATCAAGGGCAGTTGTAGTTGTAGCAATCTCCTCTTGTTCAAAATATCCTATCTCCAAAAATTGTCCGTGTTCTACCTCTCCAGAGAATGGTTTTAATTTTCCAAGGATTGTCTTAAGTAAAGTAGATTTTCCAAGACCGTTAACCCCTTTAATAGCAATCTTTTGGTTACGTTCTATTGTAAAATTAAGTGGTTTTGTAAGTGGCTCGTTGTAACCGATAACCAAATCCTTAACAGTGATAACTTCACGGCTAGGAGTACGTGCCTCTTTAAACTCGAAAATTGGTTTTGGTTTCTCTCTAGCAATCTCGATAATATCCATTCTGTCTAGTTTTCTTTGACGGTCTTTTGCAAGGTTAGTGGTAGCAACACGAGCTTTGTTTCTGGCAATAAAATCTTTTAAATGCTCGATTTCTTTCTGTTGCTTTTTGTATGCTTGTTCTATCTGTCTTTTCTTAAGTTCGTACATCTCTTGGAATTGATAATAATCTCCAGAATATCTTGTTAAAGTTCCCGAGTCCATATGATAGATTACGTTAATAACAGAGTTTAGGAAATCTATATCGTGAGAAACCAAGATAAATGCGTTTTCGTAATTTTGTAAAAAATTTCTAAGCCAAGCTATATGATTTTCGTCAAGAAAGTTTGTAGGCTCGTCTAGTATCAGTATCATTGGGTTTTCAAGTAGAACCTTTGCAAGTAAAATCTTTGCCCTTTGTCCCCCTGAAAGCTCAGTAACATCTTTGTCAAGACCGATATCCATTAGCCCTAATCCACTAGCATATTCTTCGATTTTTGAATCAAGTGAGTAAAAATCTCCACTGTCCAAAATAGTTTGAATGTCCCCAACTTCTTCCATAAGAGCGTCCATCTCCTCTGGAGAACAATCAGCCATTTTGTCATAAAGTGTCATCATTTCTTTTTCTAGCTCGAACATATGGTTAAATGCAGAACGAAGAATGTCCCTTATACTTTTTCCTTTTTCAAGGGTGCTGTACTGGTCAAGATAACCAGTGGTAATGTGGTTACACCATTCGATTTTTCCAGCATCTGGCATAAGTTTACCAGTTATGATATTTAAGAAAGTAGATTTTCCCTCTCCGTTTGCCCCTACAAGCCCAACGTGTTCCCCTTTTAAAAGACGGAAAGACACGTCGTCTAAAATCTGTCTTGCACCAAATCCGTGACTGACATTATTTACATCTAATATACTCATTAAAAAAACCTCTCTATTAAAATTTATTTATAAGTTAAACATTAAAAAAACTTTTGTCAAGAGTTACCCTAACAAAAGTATTTAGTTAAAGACTAGTTATTATACCATATTTTTCGGTTAAAATAAAGAGTGAAATATTTAGATAAGTTTGTTAGTTAAATATCTTCCAACCTCTCTTATATCCAAACCTTTGATAAATTGAATCTCCACTCCAGAAAGTCCAGATACCCAAAGTTTTAATTCTGATTCTAGGTCAAAAGTCCCTGAAGTTTCCACTGAAAAAGATGAGATTTTTGAATAAGGGATAGTGTGGAAATCAACTTTTGTCCCCATTAAACCTTGTACATTTATTATTAAAACTCTTTTGTTTGTGAATATAAGTCTATCTCTTTTGGCGATATATGAAAGTTCTACATATTCCCCTTCCGCTAACATATCTCCAAATTTTCCCATTGCTTTGCTAGGTTCGATTTTTTCCCATAAAACAACTGAAATTTTACTTGCCTCTGCTCCCATAATATACCTCCTACTTTGTTTGGTTAATATATTATACTATTTGGGGAGGAAAAAAACAATGAGAAATATTGATTTGCTAAGTGGAGTGTATTGACAAATATCAACTTTTGGAGTATAATTTTAGTATGATATAGACTTCTTCACACCTCTGACTTTTTAGTTATGTGGCCCATGAGGGAGTCGCTTTTTTATAAGGAGAGATTAGGACTGTGAATAATGATGCTGTTATAAAATTTATTAGCTCACAATTAAAACCACCTACCACTTTTGAAAAACAGATAGAAAAATTAAAATCTAGAAATTTAACTATAGAAAATGAAGATTATGCTAAAGAAATTCTAAAAAGGGTAAATTATTATTACATTACAGGATATTTACATGCTTTTAAAGATTTGAAAACAGATTGTTATATTGAGAATATAACGTTTAATAGAATTTATAAAATAATAAAATTTGATATGAGATTAAGAAGTGTTTTTATGTATGCTATGGAAATACTAGAAAGAAATTTAAAAACATCTGTTGCCTATCACTTTTCCCATAACTATCCAGAAGGAAATATTTCCTACTTTTTTGACAGAGACTTTACCGACAAAATAAAACATGCAAAATTTATAGAATACGTTAAGAAGAATATTGAAAATAATGGGGATTTACCTTTTATTCAACATCATAAACAACACTATCAAGGGTATTATCCTATTTGGGTAGCAGTGGAGATATTTACTTTAGGAAATTTAGAAAATTTTTATTCTTTATTAAATACTCCTGTACAAAAAAAGATAGCTAGAGAATATGATTGCAGTAAGATGCAGATGGAAAACTGGATAGAGGCTATGAGAAGGTTTAGAAATATGTTGGCTCACGATACTAGACTTTATAATTCTAAGGTGATATTTACTCCTCTTAAGAAAAAAGAGTGTAATATAACTACTAATAAGATATTTGATTATGTATTGGTTATGAAATTTTTAATAATGGATAAAGATGAGTGGGATAATAAGATAGTACCAGATATTAAAAAAGTTTTTGAAGAATTTAAAGAGGATATAGATATTAAATGTATTGGTTTTCCAGAAGAATGGGAAGAGATATTAAAAAATAATAAATAATTGCATATATAGAGCTATTGCATTTTTATAAGGTTGCAGTAGCTTTTTTATTTTTAATTTTGTAAGTAGGCAAAAAATATAGTATAATATATTTATTAAAAGTTATTAAAAAAATATTAATTTTATATTCTTATATTGCTAAGGGAATATTTATAAAGGAAACGGGTGGATATTATGAATAGTAACTTTGAATTTTTGAAAAAAGATTGGGAAATCCTATTTAAAATAGGGGAGATGGCTGAGTATACCCTATATAAAGACCCAAACACTGCACTTATAAAGATGAGACAACTGGGGGAGTATTTAGTCAAGTCAATACTGAAGGTAGAAAAAATCTATGATGAAAAGGATTCTAATCAAAAGAAAAAAATCTTACGTTTGAGGGAAGAGGACTTAATCACAGAGAAAGAGGCAAGCATATTAAATGCCCTTAGGGAGATAGGAAACAAAGCTGTACACAGTGCCTATGATGACAAGACCAAAGCTTTAGAGCTGTTGCCAAAGGTGGTGGAGCTATGCAGTTGGTTTAATGAAGTGTATGGTAGTGATTATAACTTTAATTCTGAAGAAGTAACTTATCAAAAACCTCTGGAAATAGATTATCAAAAAGCTTATGAAAGTCTAAAGAAAAAATTTGACGAGGTACAAGCTGAAAAAGAATTTTCACATATTCAGTTTGAGAACCTAAACATAAAGCCAAAAGAAGAGAGAAAGAAAATCTATCAAAAGAGAAAGGAAAAGGGACCTACAGAGGCGGAAACAAGATTTATAATAGATACACAGCTTAGAGAGGCTGGGTGGGAGGTAGACACTCCAAAATTAAACTATAAGATAAATAAAACTTTGCCTGAAAGCAAAAGATATATGGCAATAGCAGAGTGGCCCTGTATAAAAGAGGACGGAGAAAAGGGGTATGTTGATTATGCTCTCTTTTATGAAAAAACTCTTGTTGGGGTAATCGAGGCAAAAAGATATAGTGTTGATGTAGGTAGTGCCTTGAGAAGAGACGGACTTATATACGCCAAAGGTATTTTAAATGTAAATGATGATATAAAGTTTTTGAAAAACTCTCCATTTGCTGATGGAAACAAAGTACAATTTATATTCGCCTCTAATGGACGTGGATATAATAAAGAGTGGATTGATAAATCTGGTATTTGGTTTTTAAATGCCAAAGGGGAAAAGTTTTCGGTAAAGGCGTTACATAATTTTTATTCTCCAAAAGATTTGATGGAGATAAGCAAAAAAGATAATGAGAAAGCCAATGAAAAATTAAAAAATGAGAGTATAGATTATCTTACATCAAAAGACGGACTAAACTTGAGATACTATCAACTAGAGGCAGTACAAAAAGTAGAAAAGGCGTTGATAAATGGGCAACATAAAATTTTACTTACAATGGCAACTGGTACTGGAAAAACTAGAACTGCTCTAGCTATCCTTTATAGACTTTTGGAAAGTGACAGATATAAAAGAATATTGTTCCTTGTAGATAGAGCCACACTGGGAGAGCAAGCAATGGATACTTTTAGCAATGCCAAGATAAAACAGCAAAGTACATTGACGAGTATTTATGAGGTATTGGGACTTCAAGATAAAAATCCCAATGATGAAACAAGAGTTCACATTGCCACAGTGCAGGGCTTAATAAATCGTGTACTTTACTCTGATAATCCTCTATCAGTTGGAAAATATGACTGTATAATAATTGACGAGGCACACAGAGGATATACACTTGACAGAACTCCCAACGAAGATGAGGCAGAGTTTAGAGATGAGAAAGATTATCAAAGTAAATATCGTTATGTGATAGATTATTTTGATGCTGATAAAATCGCTCTTACAGCTACACCAGCACTACATACCTATGAGATTTTTGGAGAGCCAGTGTATCAATATTCCTATAGAAAAGCTGTATTAGACGGATATTTGGTGGACTTTGAGCCAAAGAAAAGAATTTATACTGAGCTTAATACAAAAGGGATAAATTACAAAAAAGGTGACGAGATAAAAGTCTATGACAAAGACAAGGAGATTATAGAAACAAAAGTCCTTGCTGATGAAATATCTTTTGATATAGAGGATTTTAATAAAAAAGTCATTGTAGAAAGTTTTAACAGAGTGGTATGTCAAGAACTTGTAAAGGAGATAGACCCTGAGGGAGAGGGGAAAACTCTTATTTTTGCAACAACAGACGAACACGCCGATATGATAGTAAGACTTTTGGAAGAGGAATATGAAAAAAGTAATAAATATGAAATAAACAGTGATATGATAAAGAAAATAACTGGTTCTGTAAAAGATGTATCAAAGCTAATATCAAAATATAAGAACGAGCAATATCCAACAATAGCAGTGACAGTGGATTTACTTACGACTGGGGTAGACGTTCCAAAGATTGTGAACTTGGTATTCTTACGTAAGGTAAAAAGTAGGATTTTGTATGAACAGATGATTGGAAGAGCCACAAGAAGATGTGACGAGATAGGGAAAGAGTATTTTACTATCTACGACCCAGTAGGTATTTGTGAGGATTTGGAAAAATATACAGATATGAAACCAGTGGTAAAAAATATAGATTATCAGATAAAAAATCTTTTTAAAGAGTTGGAAGACTCCAGTGATTATGAGGAAAGAAAAAAATATTACGCTGATAATATAATAGCAAGATTACAGAGAAAGAGAAAGAAAATAGAGGCAAAGGGAGATGTTGAGTTCAAAAGTTATTCAACCCTTTTGAGAGGTAGTGAGGTAGAAAATATCAACGAATACTTGGGGATTTTGAAGGATAAACTTGAAACTGGAAATGTTGAGGATATTGAAAAGGAGAAAGATTTCTTGATATATCTTGACCAGTTAAAATTTGGAGGTAATAAGCAAGTTGTATCAGAAGTCCAAGACAGAGTGATAAAAACTGTGGAAGATTACGGAGATACAGAAAATCCAAGTGATTACCTTGAGGGATTTACAAAATATATAAATGAAAATAAAGATAAAATCCAAGCTCTAAATATCTACTTTACTAATCCAAAACTATTTACAAGAAAAGATTTGAAAACTATAAAAATATTGCTAGACGGAGCAGGTTATAAAATATCAAACCTTGAAAAAGCATATAGCAAAAGAGAAAACAAATGTGAGATGACCTTGGATATAATGACATTTATAAACAACGCTATAAAAGGGTCTCCTATAAAAGAGAAATCTGAAAAAGCAAGAGATGTAGAGAATAAAATAAAAGGTCTTTATAACTGGGATAGTAAACAGCTAAAAATAATAAATACTCTGGTGGAGCTAGCTGAAAAAAATGATTTTATAACCGAAGAGGATTTTAAAGAGGAAAAAGTAAAACATGATTTAGGTGGAGGTTATAAGAAAATCGACGGAAAATTAGAGGGAATGCTTGAGGAGATACTAAACCTTATAAAAGACGAGATGATATTAAACTAATAGGAAGAGGGATAAAATGACAAATAATGATATAGTACAAAAACTGTGGAACCTTTGTAATGTATTAAGAGATGATGGGATAACTTATCACGAATATGTAACAGAGCTGACATATATACTATTTTTAAAAATGGCAAACGAGCAAGAAAGAGAAGAGGATATTGGAATACCAGAAAGTTATCGTTGGGAAAATCTTGTGGCACTTGATGGATTAGAGCTTAGAAATACCTATCAAAAAGCTTTGCTTGACCTAAGTACAAAAGAGGGAGAACTTGGGGTTATCTATAGAAATGCCCAAACTAGAATTGAAGAGCCAGCAAATCTTAAGAAAATCTTTACAGAGATTAATAAGCTTGACTGGTACTCTGTGGATAAAGAGGACTTTGGAGATTTGTACGAGGGGCTTTTGGAGAAGAACGCCTCTGAGAAAAAATCTGGAGCTGGGCAGTACTTTACCCCTAGAGTTCTTATTGATACTATTGTAAGAATAATAAAGCCAAAACTAAAAGAGACTATCTGTGACCCTGCTGCGGGAACTTTTGGTTTTTTAATCGAGGCAAATAAATTCTTAAGAAGAGAGAACAATAATTATGATGATTTAAGTATAGATGAATATAACTGGCAAAGAGATAATGTTTTCTCAGGTTGTGAGCTTGTAGCTGATACCCATAGACTTGGTATAATGAATGCACTTCTTCACGAGATGAGGGGAAAATTTATCCAAGGGGATACACTTTCGGAAACTGGTAAGCAACTGGGGAAAGTAGATATAATCTTGTCAAATCCCCCTTTTGGTACTAAAAAAGGTGGAGAGAGAGCCACAAGAGATGACCTTGTAAATAAGACTTCTAATAAGCAACTTAATTTTCTTCAAGTGATATATAACTCCCTAAAACAAAATGGAAAATCTCGTGCAGGAGTGGTATTGCCTGATAATGTGTTGTTTGAGGGTGGTACTGGTCGTGATATTAGGATAGATTTGTTGAACAAATGTAATGTGCATACAATACTTAGACTGCCAACAGGGATATTTTATGCACAAGGGGTTAAGACAAATGTTTTATTCTTTACAAGAGGTGTAAGTGATAGGGATAATACTCAAAAGATTTGGTACTATGATATGAGAACTAATATGCCAAACTTTGGTAAGACTACTCCTTTGACAGCTGAGCATTTTCGTGAGTTTGAAGAAACTTTTGATGATGAGGTGGCAAAATCTAATATTGATAGATGGAGTTTGGTTACATTAGATGAGATTGTAAAGAAAGATTACTCTCTTGATATGGGACTTCTTAAGGTGGAAGAAAGTCAAGAGGAACTAGCTAACCCTATTGAGAATGGGGAAGAATGTGTTGAGAAATTGGAAGAGGCTCTTGATATGCTAAAGGGGATATTGGCTGAGCTTAAATCTTGTGGGGTGACAAAAGATGCCTAAGAAGAAAGGAAAAGAGGAACAAACTCTTGATGAAAAACTAAAGATGGCAATAGTCCCAAAGGAAGAAGAACCTTATAAAGTGCCAGATAATTGGGTATGGACAAGACTGGGGAATATAGCTGAAAAAATTTCAAAAGGTACAACTCCAAGAGGTGGAGGACAAGCTTATACTGACAAAGGTGTAAAGTTTTTAAGAGTTGAAAATATATCAGATGATTACAGGATAGATACTTCAAATATCAAGTATATTACTGAAGAAATACACAATGGATTTTTAAAAAGGTCTATTTTAGAAGAAAATGATTTATTAATTAGTATAGCTGGTAGTTTGGGAAAAACGGCAATAGTTTTAAAAGAAAATTTACCTTTGAATACAAATCAAGCCATTGCTTTTGTTAGACTTATAAATAAAGAAAAATATATTTCTAAATATTTTGCTTATTTTTTTAATTCCAATATTGTGAAAAAATCACTACTTAGTCAAACAAAAGTAACGGCTATTCCAAATTTAACACTAGAAATTATAAATAATACTAAAATTGCTTTACCACCAATAGATGAACAAAAAAGAATTGTTAATAAATTAGATTATTTCTTTGAAAAAATCCAAAAGGTTAAGGAGATAATAGAAGAAGTAAAAGAGAAGAATGAGGCAAGAAAAGAAAGTATATTATCAAAAGCCTTTACTGGAGAACTTACAGAAAAATGGAGAGCTGATAATATTCACAGTGCCAAAGAGTTACTTAGTAAAATCAATGATGAAAAGCTATCTAATTGGGAGCAAGAGTGCCAAAAGGCAGAGGCAGAGGGAAGAAAGAAACCTACTAAACCAAAATTAAAATCTATTGATGAAATGATAGTGCCAAATGACGAAATCCCTTATGAAATACCAAATAACTGGGTATGGACAAGACTTGGAGATATAGCAGAGATAAATATGGGACAATCTCCAGAGGGATCAACAGTTTCTCTTAATAAAGAAAATGGAATTGGATTAATTGGAGGTGCTAGTGATATGGGAGAAGTATTTCCATCAATAACTAGATACACGACCAAGCCAACGAAATTATCAACAAAAGATGATATAATAATATCAGTAAGAGCTACTTTAGGAAAACCCATTTTTTCAGATGGTATTTATTGTTTGGGAAGGGGAGTTTGTGGGATAAAAAGTAATATTTATTTAAAAGAAATGATAAGAAACTATTTTAATTTAATAGAAGAACAGTTATATAAATTAGGTACAGGTTCAACTTTTTCACAAATTTCAAGAGAAATTATATCTAATCTAATGATTGCTTTACCACCAATAGAGGAGCAAAAAGAGATAGTTAGAATATTAGATAATATCTTTACAAAAGAAAACCTAATAAATGAACTAATCTCCCTAGAAGATAAAATCCAAGCCTTAGAAAAATCAATACTGGATAAAGCTTTTCGTGGAGAGCTTGGGACTAATTCTAGTGATGATATAGAGGCAATGGAGCTTTTAAAGGAAATCCTACAAAAATAGCAACATATATTGACATTTTTTTAAAATTGTATTACAATAGTATTACATAAAAGGAGAGTGAGGAAGATGTCTGTTATATCATTAAGATTGAATGAAAATGAAGAAAAACTTTTAAGAGAAGTTGCAGATTTTGAAGGTATAGGATTGTCATCTTATTTAAAAAAAATAATTTTTGAAAGATTAGAAGACGAATACGATTTAAAAATTGCCAATGAGTCTTATAAAAAACATATTGAAAATGGTTCTAAAACTGTAAAATTTGATGATTTAGTAAAAGAATTGGGAGTTGAACTATAGTGTATAAGGTTGAATTTTCTATTGAGTCAGCTAACTACATAAGAAAAATGGATAATTCTACTAGAACTACTCTTTTAAAATGGATTAATAAAAATTTGGTAAATTGTGAAGACCCAAGAGTACACGGAAAATCTTTAACTGGAAATAAAAAAGGAATTTGGAGATACAGGGTCGGAAATTATAGGGTGCTTTGTGATATTCAAGATGAAGTTCTTACAATATTAGTTTTGGAGATAGGGCATAGAAGTAAGATATATAAATAATTTAAGGAAATCCTACAAAAATAGCAACTCTTTACAAATTATCAAAAAAATGGTATAATGTAATTGATAAAAGAATGT
Organism: Fusobacterium perfoetens; assembly: GCF_021531475.1. Lineage (NCBI taxonomy): Bacteria > Fusobacteriati > Fusobacteriota > Fusobacteriia > Fusobacteriales > Fusobacteriaceae > Fusobacterium > Fusobacterium perfoetens. Next base: position 13,296 of record NZ_JADYTX010000020.1, read on the forward strand.
TAAAACTCGGTTATTGGAGCATATGGCGAATAACAAACTTACAGGTTGCAGGTCGGCGACCCACTCAGGGGCTTTCACATACTGAGAATAGTGTTGAGGGAAAACAACGAAAAAGACACCCACTGTAAAGATATAAAAAAGTCCTGCTTATAAAAAGGATGTTGTAATTATTATAGAAACAAACCAATAGGGTCGTAAAATTGTATTAAAAAGGTCATAATATTAGCCGTAGTCTTTATGATTATGGCTTTTATTATTTACTTTACAAAGTTGAAAAAAAATGTTATAATTAATTTAGTAACAAACCCATAAGGGTTCTGATTGTTGTTGAAATATTAAGCTTAGAATAGAGGCTCTCAAAATATTGGGAGCTTTTATTCTGCCCTTAAGCAAGGTGGAAAACAACAACAATCAGGAGGAGATGTAAAATGATTTACATTCAAGCAATTAACTTTAACGGAGATGCCACGCTACTTTTATTAGTTGCAAGTGTCTTGCTATTGCTCTACTTACTAAGGAAATAATCCTCTTTTACTCTCCTAACCCCTTTGGGGTCTTTTTTTATTTTTTGTAAAATTTTTTGACTGGATATGACAGAGGTGGACTTGGGTTTTTAAGGATTTTCTTCCTTTATGATAAAATTGGTTATAACCAAAAAACATTTAAAGGAGGTAAAAATATGGCATTATCAGTAGAAGAGGCAAAAGTGATTGTTCAGGAATCTCTTGATAAACTAAAAGAATCTATAAAAAGAGAGGTGGGATACACTAAGGAGCTGGCTGATGACAAGTTGACTTTGAAAACTCTTGAAAAGATGAAAACAGATGGCGAAGAACTTCCTGTTGGTTGCCCTTATGAATCTTTTGATGAGTGGATTACCCAAATCAACAAAGAGATAAAATCTAGTGAGCAGTCTATTGCAAGAATTGGCAAGGAAAAAGCTGAGATTATGGCTTTTGAATATTATGTCACTAACGGTAAATAGAGATGGACAATTTCTATAAGTATAGGCTAATAGAGATACTTGCCAAAGTCATTGAAAAAATAATAAAAACTATCTTTGGTAGTTGACTTTTTTCGGGAGAGGAAACTCTCTCTTTTTTTGTTTTTTTATAAAAAAATTAAAAAAAATTTCTCTCCTTGTCTCTGGCTGTCTCTGGCTGATTTTGCTTTTTTTGGTTTTTGAGATATCATATATATAGGCAAAAAATAAAGTTTTTGTCCATTGTGTCCAATAGGTCTATCTGGTATTTTACTATTTTGGTAGTCAGATATTTATAAAAATTTTGAATAGAGTGAAAGGAGTGTCTTGGGGTATTTCCTCTTTTTAGAGTTTTATTTTAAAATATATTTAGAAAAAATAAATTAATCAATATTTTCATTCTTACTTGGGTTTTAAAAGAAAGCTAATTGTAGTGTGAATAGATAGATTTTTTTGAGAAAAAGGAAGAATCTAAAGGCTTAAAAGGATAGTTTACCAATTTTATAATTTTAAGTTTGAAAGTAGAGGAAATCAAATGGCTACCGATAAAGATATTGGATAAGTTTTTTGTGTAGAAGTTTTTATCCGTACGATAGATGTTTTTTTAATAAAAATATATTTAAAATCGTATGGATATAATATTTTTATTTTGAATTTATTATATTTAATATTGAAATATAAAGAAAAATATTGAGATGTAATATTATAAAAAACACTTGCAAAATTTTTAAATACGGCGTATACTATACGTAGCAAGACGGATATAAATTAAAAAACAGGTTTAATACGTATGGTAAAAAAGGTACAAGGATAAAACTTGCAGGATAATTATTAATAAAAATTATTATAAAGATAAATAATATAGGGAGGTAGGATAATATGGAAAATTTAATTACTGTAAAAAATGTAAAAGGGTATGTTGATGAAAAAGGTACGGCGTATCTAAATCTTGAAGATGTGGCTAGAGGACTTGGATTTACAAGAATTGCTAATAGTGGTAATGAAGTAATAAGATGGGAAAGAGTAAGAAAATATCTTCAAGAATTAAATGTACCCACTAATGGGCACGATATCGTAATAAGTTGCGACGGTCAAGGGAAAGAAAATCTTCCTGAGTTTATCCCAGAAAATATCTTCTATAAATTATGTATGAAAGCCAATAACGAAACAGCTAGAAAATTCCAAGACTTGGTCTGTGATGAGATACTTCCTACAATTAGAAAAACAGGTGGGTATATGACAATATCAGAGAGTGACACAGAAATGGACATTATGGCAAAGGCTGTTTTGTTAGCACAAAAGTCTATCGAGATAAAAAATAAGAAGATAGCAGACCTTGAAACAAAAATAGATAGTGATGCACAAAGGGTATCTTTTGCTGAAACTATTGAAAAATCCAGTGATTGCCTACTTGTGAGAGAGTTTTCCAAAGTGATAGCTAATGAGGGGATAAACCTTGGAGAGAAAAAGCTATATAGATGGCTTAGGGATAAAGGATTTATCCTTAAAAATTCCACAGAGCCAACACAGAGAGCTGTAACAATGGGGCTTTTTAAGGTAGCAGAAAGAGTGGTTAAAGCTGTTACAAAGGATATAGTCACAAAAACCACTCGTATAACAGGAAAGGGACAAATATATTTCTTGGAGCTTTTGAAAAAAGAGTTTTTAGCTTAAGGGATAGACGATTTAAAATAGGTAGATATAACGATTTAGAAAAGATTTGATATTTTGTGGGAGAGAAAAATAATCATTTTAAAAGGGGGAGAAAATGAGCAAATACGACAAGTTTAAACAATACGGCGACGAGCTAAGGTTTGTCTATTGCCCTATTTGTGGTAAAGAAAAAGACAATCCAGATTTTGCTGTGAATATAAAGACTGGGCAGTATTATTGTCATTCCACTGGTAAAGGTGGGAATATAAAGGAGATAGAGGATTTTGATATAAATCTTCTAAACATAAAAGATGTGCCTATGCCTAAAAAAGAAATCAAAAATTTTACAGATTTTTTCGTAAGGCAAATCCAAAATCATCTTGGAAACGACTGGTTGGAATATCTGAAAAGTAGGGGGATTAGTGGGAAATACCTGAATACTTTTTGTCGTAGAGGTCGTTATAACTCTATGATGATACCAATCGTAGACGAGAATAGAAAAATCGTAGGTATCAAGTATAGAACCATTGATAAAAAACTTTCATCAGAGGCAGGAAGTCAGACTAATTATTTTGTAAACTGGCATAATATAAAGGATTTTAGTTATATTGTGATAGTTGAGGGAGAGATTGACCTTTTAAGTCTTGTTGAGGCTGGGTATTACAACGTGGTTTCTTTGCCATTTGGGGCTAAAAATATCAAGTGTGTGGCTAATCAAAGGACTTGGCTTGAGAAATTTGAGAAAATTATAATTGCCACTGACAACGACGAGGCAGGGAAAGAGAGCAAAGAGAGGATAAAAGAGGAGTTAGACCCTATATCGTACAAGCTTTATGAAGTAAACTTAGGAAAATACAAAGATTTTAACGAGGTGTTGGAGCAAGAGGGAGTGGCAAAAGTTGGGGAGATTTTGGACAGTGCCAGCAGTATATGGGTGGATCCAAGCATTTTCTACGGAGAGAAAGGGAAATTTTTGTTTTTTAAGTTTGCCGAATATCTAAAAGTCAAGTATAAGGTAGCCAAGATTGACAACGAACTCTATCAATACAATGGGAAAATCTATGCTAAAGATGAGGAGATACAAAGGTTTATGATTAAGGAGATACCTGAGCTTTCGGCAAGGCAACGGAAGGAAACAATGGAGTATCTAAAGTTGATAGCCCCTATAAAAAACAGAAATGACAGGGGTTTGGTGGCTTTTGGCAACGGTATTTATTCTGTTTTGGAGGACAAGCTCTATCCATTTAGCCCTGATTTTGTGATAACTAACGAGATTTTATGGGATTACAATCCTAATTCTTACAGCGAGATTATGGACAAGACCCTAGATAAATTTACTTGCGGTGAGAAAGATACCAGAACTCTTTTGGAGGAGATGATTGGATATATATTCTTTAATAAGAATGAGTTAGGAAAAGCCTTTGTGATTGTGGGAGATAAATCCAACGGTAAGAGTACTTTCTTAAAAATCCTATCCTATCTTCTTGGAAAAAATAATATCAGTGCTTTAAACCTTGAAGATATCACAAATTCGAGGTTTAGGGTATATCAAGTGGCGAACAAGCTCTTAAACATTGGGGACGATATAGGGAGCGGATATATTCCAGAGAGTGAGAATTTTAGAAAGCTCGTAACTGGGGATATTATAACAGCTGAGCAAAAGGGGAAAGACCCAGTGGAGTTTAGTTGTTATGCCAAATTTATCTTTAGTGCCAATGAAATCCCCAAGATAAAAGACCCCACAGGAGCCACTGCCCGTAGGATAATCATTATCCCCTTTCGCAACACCTTTACCCAAAAAGATACCGACTACGACCCCTACTTTCTTGACAAAATTAAAAATAAATCTTGTATGGAATATCTGATAAAAATTGGAGTTGAGGGATTAAAGAGAGTTTTGTCAAATAAAAAATTTAGCGAAACTAAAAAAACTGATGAGCTTTTGGATAAGTTTAATAAAAATAATAATCCACTTTTTGAATTTGTGGAATTTCTGGAGAATGACAGCCCTAATCCTATGAAATTTGATTTTATTATCAATAATTATTCCTGCTTAGCTATTTTTGACGGAAAATTTAACTTGGAACATAAGGAAAATACTCTTGTTGGGTATAAGGAGTGGGCTAGTAAAAATGGATATAAGGGGATTTCTTACAATACTTTTAAAGATAATATGTGTAAAAACTTTGGGTTGGATATTAAACAGCTTAGAAAAATTGGGAAACGTCAGAGGTATTTTGTGAAAAAATAATTTGTGGCACGGCTTTTGTGCCAAAGGCACAGGGGATTTTGGTAAATCGAGTCACTTTAAAATATTTAAAGATGATAAGTTGGGATAAAAATGGCACGGTGGAACAGAATTTTCTCTTATAGACTGACATATAGAAAAGAAGTAAGGGGGAAAGAGTAGATGAGAAGTGTAGAGGAAGTTGGGATTTAGCTGTGCCACTGTGCCAAATATTATTAATACTAGATATTATATTGGCTTATGATGTCACAACTAAGATGATAGGTGGCACAACTTTAGTAATTGCTGTGCCAATGGAGAGATTTTTATATGCTGGGAGTTGGTTAATAAGAATATATTATATTGGTTTATTGGCGGTAGACATATGGTTTAATTGGTTTATAAAAGGAGATTGTAGGTTGATTTTTGGTGGTAGATTTATATATTAAAGCTTTTAATTTAAAAGGTTTATAATATGTTGGTTAAAATAGGGGGGAGAAATGGAATTACCAAAGGGGGCTTGTTTAAGGGAGTTTTATTATAGGGGGCTTTACTGCGAAACCTCAGAGGAGCTTTTGGACTATATCAAAGATAATAAGTGGTATTTCGACAAGATGCCTCCCAAGGTGCAGGAACAGTTTCGATATATTTATAGGGATTTAAAAGAAAAAGAGAATAGAAAATAAGATAATATGGCTATTTGTAAAAAAATTAAAAAGATAATAAGATGATTACCTATTGGATAAAAATAGATTTATTATAAAGTATGTCAATTTCACTAAAGATAAGAGGAAAACCACTAAAAATAAATTAAGAATAGCCTATAAATAAGATTATATAGACTAAAAAAACTGTCCATTAGATAAAAATAATATAAAAATAGATTTAATAAAGTATTATCAAAAATATTGATAGAGATAAGAGAATAGATAACAAAATTTACAATAGATTAAAAAATAGGAGGTACTTAAATGGATAAGAAATTTAAAGAGGAGTTTTTTAAGAACTATCGTTATCATCTGACTTTAAAACAAATGAGGACAATATTTGGGCTATGCTCTGAGATTGCTAAAAAGTTTGGCATTGATAGGGAGGAGGCTAGGGAGGCTTTGAAACTTAACTTCTGTGAACTAAAGCAAATACCTTATTTTTCGTGCAGTCCATATGAGTTTGATGCTCTAGGCTATGAAGACGCCAAGGAGTTTATAGATTATCTAAATTCTAAGGTGTAGAGGGTGTATATAATTAAAAATTACTTCAGATTACAGAAATTTGATTTAATTAAAACTCACTCCATTAAAATCTCAAAACTCGCTATGCTCAAACAGTTGAGATTTTTAGCATTTCGTATCGTTTATTAAATCATAAATTTCTTTCATATTTACGTAATTTTTAATTATAATATCAATATGTAATGTAAAAAATTACTTCATATTCCAAAAGTCTGACTTAGTTTAGAGAGAAAATAAAGAGTTTAATTAAATAAAAGGGGGGGGACTATGGAAAATAACAATAGAAACAGAGATATAGATTTTGATTATCTGTCAAATGACGATATAGTGGAACTTGCAAAGCCTCGGAATAAGTTGGAGGAGGACATTTTAAAGGACGCTTTGGCAAAACTTGGGGACTATACCACAGCTAAGAAACTGGCTAATTATATGGAGTTATCAGAAAGGAGTATCCGTCGCTATATTGATGATAGAAAACTTGTAACTTTTACCACTGGCACAAGACGGAAAATCTATACAAGAACTATCCTAAATATAATAAACTTAAGCGAATAAATAAAATAAGTATAAATAAGAAAAAGAGACTTTACATTATAGAAGTCTCTTTCTTTTTTTGTTTTTTTAACCTTATTTTAACTGGACAATGTTTCTTATGCAAATAAATTTATAACTTTTTCAGAAAGACCTCAGTTTCAATCCTTGTTATTAGTGGACAATGTTTCTTATAAAAAACAGTTACTGTCCCTAAAACAACACTATTTAAGTTTCAATCCTTATTTTAACTGGACGATGTTTCTTATACAAGATATGGTTAGCAAGGGAACAATAAAATTAAGTTTCAATCCTTATTTTAACTGGACAATGTTTCTTATTGAATTGAATTACTTTTTAAAAAAACTTGAATTTATAGTTTCAATCCTTATTTTAACTGGACAATGTTTCTTATAAAAGGAAATGATGCACCTAAAGGCGGTAAAATAGGGGTTTCAATCCTTATTTTAACTGGACAATGTTTCTTATTGAAGAAGAAGAAGATATATAATCAATAATGTTTCAATCCTTATTTTAACTGGACAATGTTTCTTATGTTATTCTTCCTCATCTTCCTGCAGAAATCGATTTAGACAAGTTTCAATCCTTATTTTAACTGGACAATGTTTCTTATAGCATTTTTTCACTTATTCCCTTTTATTTACCTATTCTACGACAGAAAATACGTCGCGGTTTTCCCTTAAAAAACGGCAATTTTTTCCTACTTTTTTCCCTATTTTATGTGATTTTTTAATGTTCTCCGCGGGTTTAGATAAAGAATTTAACAAAAGTTATAAACAAACTTTTTCAATTTCTCATTTTCCGCAACCTATCCATAATTATTTATAACATATTTTTCTAATTTTTTCAACCCTTTTTTTATAGGAACGACCTTTTTTATAAATCTTTTTCAATTTTTGCCAACTTACTATGGAAAACTAATTCTTTTAACTAGATAATGTTTCTTAATCGTCTTGGACATTTTTGTCCATCACGATAAAATCAACGTTTCAATCCTTGTCATTACTAGATAAGTTTCTTAATCGTCGACATAAGTGTCAATGACCTTTAATTTTAATACTTATTTTTACTAGATAATGTTTCTAATTTAGAAATAAAGATTGTTTTAACGGTGGACAAAAAAGTCCACGGTTTTAATCCTTATTCTAACTAGACAATATTTTACCTTTTTGACCTGGTAGCGATATTATCTCCCTCAGCCCTTTTTAATACTTATTTTAATTGGAATATATCAGTCGTCCACAGCACGATAAGTGAGATATGTTTAATAAAAATGTGTAAAGTCGTTCACTGTACGACAAAGAAAATGTTTTATATTTAATAAAAATTAAAGGGGAGAAAAACTCTCCCCTAAAACCTACAATATTAAAAAATATTAAAAATCGATATTCTCAAAAACTTACATTATTAATATATAAAGCTCTCAAAAACAACCTTATCGCTCTTAGCCACGGCGTTCATATTGTCCAAGAACTTGCTCATAATAAATTCTTTTATCTCATCTTGATTGATACTTCTATAACCAGAGGCGTTTTTATGCCCACCCCCAGAGAACTTGCTCGCCATACCTAGCTTTTTAGAAAGAGTTGACACGTCCACATCTTTTTTACTTCTAAGGGAGATAGTCCCTTGAGTAGTCACAAAAGCCACAATATCAGCCTCGTCCTCCTCGAATATCTCGTGACTAAACAGTGATTGATATTTTTGGTCAAAATCGTAGAAAATCTTCACAAAATATTTACCGAAACGATAGTTTAAAGCTTTCTTTCTGCTTATTTTACAATAATCTTTGTAATCGTCCATATATATTTCGTAGGACATTTCCAAAAGCTCGTTAAGTTTAGAAAGGTCATTCATATTTTCGATAATTTTCTTATAAAAATACTTTTTACCAAGGACTTTTTCCATAGCATTTACCCCTAAAGCTCCAAGATATTTTTCGGAATCATCATCTTTGTCAAGCTTAGTCCAAGTAAATATGTCCCAAAGTTTTACAATCTCTGTAAATTTGTCAAGGTTGGCGTAAAGCTCAGGGAATTTTTCATCAAAAGCAAAGGTATCTTTAAAATATTTTAACGACAAAGTAGCCCCAGACTCACTATCACTCCAAGCATAAGAGATGTTTTTTAGCTTAGTTCTCTTAAGCCAAAGGTTTGGGTCGTTGGTAATGTGGTGGTCTATAAATATTATGTGTGTTTTCTCAAGAAGTGCCTGATTGATGTTTAGGTACTCAGGAGTTGGGTTAGCCCTGTCACATATAAAAATCTTGTCCCCAAATTGTAGTGGCACAAGGTTATGTGCAAAATCTATCATCTTTTCAGTTTCGGCACTAGTAGGGTTTGATGAGGATAACACAAGCCAATAAAACTCTTTATTCTCCAATTTCTCGATAGCTGATTGGATAACCATAGCCGAAGTAAGCCCGTCAGCATCAGAGTGAGTTATGATAATTCTTTTTGGTAGATGTTTTCTACTTTTTGTTGATATTTTTAAAATTTCCATTTTTTCTCCATTAATCTATAGTAAATAAAGTCTAATTTTTCACGACTTTTCATATTATACTACATTTTTAACAAAAAATATAGAGAAATAATAGTAGATATTAATAAAATTAAGAATTACTCCATACTTCTAGAAATTGATTAACTACGGTTTATCTCATTAAAAGCATAAAACTCGCTACGCTCAAACAGTTATGCTTTTTAGCATTCGATAAATCCTTGTTAATCTAACTTCTTTCAGTAATTTCCGTAATTCTTAATAATAACATCGGTGTGCAATGTAAAAAATTATTCCATATTCCAAAAATCTGACCTAGCTAAGCTCGTTTCACTAAAAACGACAAACTCGCTACGCTCAGACAGTGTCGTTTTTTAACGTTCAACCTCACTTGCTATCTCTAGATTTTTTCCATAAATTCTATAATTTTTAATAATAATACCAATATATAATGTAAAAAAAGACCCCATAGGGGGTTGGAGATTTCAAAAATGCCTACTTCTTCATAATGATAAAATAACCTAAAATCAAGACACCAATAACCAAAGTTAAAGTTGCCTCTCCATTTAAGTTAACATTCTGAATAAAAAACATATCAAAACCTCCTAAACATTCAATTTCCACCTTGGTCAAAGGCAGAATAAAAGCCACAATAACTAGATTGTGGCTGATATTCTGACCTTGTTACAATTTGAATGTTTAGTACCCTATGGGTTTGTTTCTAAGATAATTATATCATTTTTTTTCTAATTTGTAAAGCAAAGAATAAAAGCCATAATCCTAAGACTACGGCTAATATTCTGACCTTTTTTGACTAACATATGTAAGAGATTTCTCTAATTTATTATATAATTTTTTAATAAACTTGTAAAGAATAAAAGCTCCTCAAATATGGGAGCCTCTACTCTAAGCTTAGTAATTCAACGTTTAGTACCCTATGGGTTTCTTATTATTTATTATATAATTTTTCTTATGATTTGTAAACTAAATTATAAAGTCCGATAAACCATAAAAACATATTATTTTTTTATTAACCTAAAAAACCTCACCATATAAATTTTTCCTACATTATTTAGTCAATAAATTTTTTTCTCTATTCTCTCTACCTCTCTTTCTTCTTACTATCTCCTTATATCTTTAACTCTTACATTCCTTTTTAAAAACTCTTTTCATTTTCTTTACCTTATAATATTTTCTTCAACCTTAAAAAACTTTCTCTTAACCTCATTACTTTTTTACATTTTTTTATTATAAGAATTATAACCTTATAAACTGTCTTATTTTCTTTTTCTCCTTTATCTTCTCAACCTCTATATTCCTAACCTATAAAACTCTTTTCATTCCTCTCCCAATTCCCCCAATAATGTGGTATAATTAATATAGACAGCAAAATGGGAGGGACATATGAATAAAAAAGAGGCACTTAATTTTTTAAAAAGATTAGCTGAAGGGATATCTCAAACATTTGGACAGGATTGTGAAACAGTAATCCACGACTTAAGGACAGAAGACGAAGTGATCGTAGCTATATATAACGGAAACGTAACAGGAAGAAAAATCGGAGACAAGCTAAACCTTTTAGGAGTCTACGAACTAGAAGAGATGGAGAACGGAAAAGATTTCTATAACTGTCTTTGCAAAACTAACGACGGACGTTTTATAAAATCCACAACAGTCCATTTTAAATCTGATGATTTCCACTATGCTTTCGGTATAAATTTTGATTATACAAAGTTTTATGACGTTAGCAAAGTTCTGTCAGCCTTTATGAAAATCGGTGTAGATGTTACAAAGGTAGTTAATGAAAGTCCTAGTGAGAAACTTTTCGAGGAGATATATGAGGAGGCAGTGGAGCATTTTGGTAAAAATCCAAAGATGATGAACAAAGAGGAAAGATTAGAGCTTATCACATATATAAAAGACCACGGAGGATTCTCTTTGAAGAAAAGTGTTGTAAATCTAGCCAAGTATTTAGAGGTAAGTAGATTCACAGTGTACAATTATTTTAAAGAGTTAGGGATCGACCCAAAGGATAAATAGAAAATAAAATTCAAGAAATTATTATTTTGAAAAATAAATACAAATATGGTATAATTATAGTATAACATAAAATATATAAATTAGGAGGCAACAATGGAAACTTTAGTTTTAAAAAATGGAAAATTAGTTTTAGAAAACAAAATCATTGAAGGTAGCTTATTAGTAGTTGACGGAGTTATTACAAGAATAGTAGAAGATAGATTTGGAGAAGAATTAACAGGAGACAGAGTAGTTGACCTAGAAGGAAAAACAGTTATTCCAGGATTTGTAGACGTACATATCCACGGTTGTGATGGTGCAGACTTAATGGATTGTTCTGTTGAATCTTTAAGAAAAATGTCAAAATTTGTTGCAACAAAAGGTGTTACAAACTTCTTACCTACAACACTTACAGCTCCAAAAGATGAACTTAAAAAAGCTCTAGCTTGTGCAGGAGAATTACAAAATAAAGATATCGAAGGAGCAAATATATTCGGTGTTCATATGGAAGGACCTTACTTTGACGTAGCATTCAAAGGGGCTCAAGACGACAGATTTATGACAAAAGCAGATACATCAGAATTAGAAGAATACCTAAACGTTAAAAAAGGTGTTTTAAAATTAATGTCATTATCAGCAAGTGATGATACATACTTAGAACCAATCAGATTCTTAAGAAAAAATGGTGTAATAGTTTCTATCGGTCACTCAAACGGAGTTTACGAAAATGTAAGAAAAGCTGTTGAAGCAGGATTATCTCACGCAACTCACACTTATAACGGAATGAGAGGAATCACTCACAGAGAACTTGGAATTGCTGGAGGAGTTTTAGTTTCTGACGAAATCAACGCAGAAATTATATTTGACGGAATCCACGTTCACCCAAAAGCAGTAGAATTAGTAATCAGAGCAAAAGGAACAGACAGAGTAGTTTTAATAACTGATGCTATGTCAGCCACAGGACTTGCAGACGGAGACTACAAACTTGGAAAATTAGACGTTTACGTAAAAGATAACCAAGCTAGATTAAAAAGCAATGACGCTCTAGCTGGAAGTGTGCTTACAATGGATAAAGCATTTAGAAATGTTATGAACTTAGGATATTCAATATTTGACGCTGTAAAAATGTCAAGTACAAATGCTTGTGATGAATTTGGTTTAAATGCAGGAAGAATACAACTTGGAAAAAGAGCAGACTTTGCTGTATTAGACGATAATAGAGAAGTTGCAATGACTGTTGTTAATGGAAAAATCAAATTTGAAAGATAATTAAACACTAAATTAGAAAGTTATTTTTCATTGGATTTCAATGTCTGATGAGAAATAACTTTTATTTTTTTAAAAAAGTTAAATAAAGGACTTAAAAAAAAATTAAAAATGTGGTAGAATCTACTTATAAAAGAAAAAATTCAAAAAATAGGAGTAAAATTGAAAAATATAAGTTTGAAAGTAAAAGAAAATGACGAATTAATGAAATTTTTGATAGAAAACTTGCCTGGTAAAAATAGAAATAATATCAAGTCACTTCTAAAAAATGGGCAAATTCTAGTAAATGGTGTTAGAACATCTCAATTTAATCATAAATTGGTCATAAATGATGAAGTTTTAGTGTCAGCATCTCGTATTACAGAGGAAAACCTACAAGGTATCAAGATAGTTTACGAAGATGACGACATTGTTGCTATCGAAAAACCAGAGGGAATGTTATCAATCGCTACTGATAAAGAGAGGGAAAAGACAGCTTATAATATAGTAAAAGAATATATAAAAGCTAAAAATCCCAACGAAAAACTTTTTATCGTTCATAGACTTGACAGAGGTACTTCTGGAGTTATGATATTTGCTAAGACTGAGGGAATGCAACAAGTTCTTCAAACTAACTGGCAAAACTTTGTAAAAGAGAGAAAATACGTGGCAGTTGTTGAAGGTAGAGTTGAAAAAGATAGAGACACTTTGATTTCTTACTTAAAAGAAAATAGTGCAATGGTAACTTTCTCTAGTCTAACAGAGATAGAAGGATCTAAAAAAGCTATCACTCACTACGAAGTTTTAAAAAGAAGTAGAGGTTACTCTTTAGTTGAGGCTGATATCGAAACAGGAAGAAAAAATCAAATAAGAGTACATATGCAAAGTATTGGTCACAGTATCATAGGTGACAAAAAATATGGAGCAAAAACAAATCCTCTTAGAAGACTTGGACTTCACGCTAGAACAATAGTTTTTAAACACCCTAGAACAAATAAAATCTTATCTTTCGAAACAAAGATACCTACAAGATTTTCAGCTATGTTCAAGGTAAGCAAATAAATTAAGGAGAAGTTATGATTGGGATTAGTAGTTGTTTATGTGGTATAAATTGCAAATACAATGGAAAAAGTAACTTAAATCCTATATTTTTAGAGCTACTTAACAAAGGACTTGCAGTGCCTATCTGTCCAGAACAACTTGGGGGATTAACTACTCCGAGAGTTCCTGCAGAAATAAAAAAAGATTTTAAAGGAAATTTGCAAGTTGTTACGAAGAATAGTATAAACGTAACTAAGGAGTATGAACTTGGTGCAAAAAGAGCTTTAGATATTTTAAAGGCTCTTAACATAACTAAAGTTATCCTTAGAAGAAGAAGTCCCTCTTGTGGATACGGAGAGATTTATGACGGGACTTTCACAGGGACTGTCATAGAGGGAAATGGTGTTACAGTAGATCTATTCTTAAAAAATGGAATAGAAGTAATAACAGATGATGATTACATTAAAAGTTTAGATAAATAGTAATCGAACAGAGGTGAGCTATGATTTTTGAGAGTATTAAAGAATTTGGGGAAGAGATGCGTTTGTTCCATTCAGAGGTAAATCATAGACTATATTATAGTTTAGGTTGCCACTTGAAAAAAGAGAAAGGGAAATGGGGAGCGGAGTTTAAAGTCTGGGCTCCTAACGCAAAAGATGTTTCAGTTGTAGGGAATTTTAATGATTGGGACGGCTCAAAACATAGAATGTTTTTCAACGGTTATCACGGTGTTTGGAGTATATTTATTCCAAATATCAAAGAGGGAGATATTTATAAATATGAGATTACCTCACAAGATGGTAGAGTATTTTTAAAATCAGACCCTTTTGCTTTCTATTCAGAATTAAGACCGGGAACTGCCTCGATAGTAAAAGATGTTACAAGACCATATAATTGGGAAGATGATGATTGGCTAGAAAAAAGATCTAATTGGAATCCATTTGAGAGTCCAATGAATATCTACGAAATTCACTTAGGTTCTTGGAGAAGAAAACCAGAATCAGAGATTGTGAAGATTGATAAGCCAGACTTAGAAAAAACTCAAGAGGAATTAAAAGCTGAGAGCGGATTTTTAGATTACAGAGAGATCTGTGATAAGTTATTACCATATATTCTTGAAATGGGGTATACTCACGTTGAGATAATGCCTCTTTCAGAACACCCATTAGATGGTTCTTGGGGATATCAAGCTGTTGGTTATTATTCAATGACTAGCAGATATGGAGATCCAGAAGGTTTTAAATATTTGGTAAATGAATTTCACAAGGCTGGAATAGGAGTTATACTTGATTGGGTTCCAGGGCATTTCTGTAAAGATGCACACGGACTTTTAAAGTTTGACGGAACACCACTTTACGAATATCCAGATGAATGGAGAAGTGAGAACAAAGGTTGGGGAACAGCTAATTTTAACTTAGCTAGTCCAGAGGTCAGAAGTTTTTTAATATCAAATGCAGTATTTTTATTTGATATTTATCATATAGACGGAATAAGAGCAGACGCAGTTTCAAATATTATCTATTTGGAGTACGGACAACCAGAAGTGAGAGGTTTAAAAAATAAATACGGTGGAGATGAAGACTTAGATGCCATAGAGTTTTTAAGACTTCTTAACGAAATTATATTTTCAGAGTTTAAAAATCCACTTATGATAGCAGAGGAGGCAACAGCTTGGCCACTTGTTACAAGACCAGCTTATGTAGGAGGTCTTGGATTTAACTACAAGTGGAATATGGGTTGGATGAACGATATGCTAAAGTATATGGAGATGGATCCAATATATAGACAGTATCATCACAACTTGGTAACATTCTCCTTGATGTATTGTTTCTCTGAAAACTATATTTTATCACTGTCTCACGACGAGGTAGTACACGGTAAAAAATCTTTACTAGACAAGATGTTTGGTAGATACGAGGATAAATTTGCAAGTCTTAGAATGTTTCTAGGATATATGTACGGTCACCCAGGAAAGAAACTTAACTTTATGGGAACAGAGATTGGGCAATTTATGGAATGGAGATTCTATGAAGAGCTTGAATGGAAGATGCTTAAATATCCAATGCACGATAGTATAAAAACTTACGTTAGAGATTTGAATAAACTTTATAAAAAAGAAAAATCTCTATGGGAACAAGACACAACTTATGATGGATTTGAATGGGTAGATCACAGCAACTATCAAGAGAGCGTTATATCTTTTGTAAGAAAGAGTAAAGACGAAAAAGATTTCTTGCTATTTGTATGCAACTTTACTCCAGTGGCACATTTTAACTATTTAGTAGGAAGTAGGGACCTTGTGGATTACGAGGAGATATTCAACAGTGACAGAGATATTTACTCTGGAACAAATATCCTAAATAGTGGAGTAATCAAGCCAAAATTACAAAATATAAACGGAATACCTTATTCATTGGAACTTAACATTCCACCATTATCTACAATAATATTAAAACCAAAATTTAAAGAAGAAGAAAAAGAACTAAAAGAAAAATCTAAAATAATAAAAAATATAGATATAAACAAATAAATAGGAGGGTGTGACAATTATGAAAAAAGAAATGATAGCTATGATATTAGCAGGAGGTCAAGGTAGTAGACTAAAACTTCTTACTAAAAATATCGCAAAACCAGCAGTTCCATTTGGTGGAAAATATAGAATTATAGATTTCCCTTTAAGTAACTGTACTAACTCAGGGATTGATACAGTTGGAATCTTAGTTCAATACAAACCAAAAGCATTAAATAACTATATAGGGATAGGAAGTTCTTGGGATTTAAACAGAAACTTTGGAGGAGTTAGTATACTTCCACCATATATGCAAGAAGACGGTGGTTGGTGGTACAAAGGTACAGCTAACTCAATCTATCAAAATATAGATTTTATAGATGATTATGACCCAGAATATGTTTTAATCCTTTCAGGAGACCATATTTATAAAATGGATTATAACAAAATGTTAGAATATCACAAATCAAGAAACGCTGACGCAACAATAGCTGTTCTTAACGTTTCTTTAGAAGAAGCTAGCAGATTCGGTATAATGAACGTTAAAAATGAAGATGAAATATACGAATTTGAAGAAAAACCAGCTAAACCAAAAAGTACATTAGCATCAATGGGAATTTATATCTTTAATTGGAAAACATTAAGACAAGCATTGATTGAAGACGAAGCAAACGACAAATCTTCAAATGACTTTGGTAAAGATATTATACCAAAATTATTAGGAGAAGGAAGAAAACTTATAGCTTATCCATTTGAAGGATACTGGAAAGACGTTGGAACAGTTGAAAGTCTATGGGAAGCTAATATGGACTTATTAGGTGAAAAACCAAAATTTGATATCTTTGATAAAAACTGGAGAATTTACTCTAAATCAACTAACAAACCAAGCCAAGTTATAGGAAGTAACGCAGTTATAGAAAACTCTCTAATAACTGAAGGTTGTGTAATCAACGGTACAGTTGAAAACTCAATCCTATTCCAAGGAGTAGTAGTTGAAGAAGGAGCAGTAATAAAAGATTCAGTTGTTATGTGTGACAGTGTAGTTAAAAAAGGTTCTTTAGTAAACAGAGCTATTTGCGGAAGACACGTTGTTGTTGAAGAGGGTAAAAAAGTTTCTGGTAGCGAAGAGATAGCTTTAATTGCAGAAGACGGAATAGTAAACGAAGATGTTACAAAATAATTTTGGGGAGAGTGAAGAAAGATGTTAAATAATTGCTTTGGAATATTAAGTGCAACAGAAAGTAGAGATAGTTTAAGAAGACTTGCAGCTCACAGAGCGGTAGCTTCTATACCTATCGGAGGAAAATATAGAGTAGTTGACTTTGCTTTATCAAATATGGTAAACTCTGGAATAAAACTTGTTGGTATCTTAACTCAAACAGACAGTAGATCTTTAAGAGACCATATTGGTGGAGGTTCAGCTTGGGACTTAAACAGAAGAAATAAAGGTTTATATATGTTCCACGACAAAAGAAACCAAGCAGTAAGCTATGACTTACAAATATTAAAAGACAATAGAGAATTTTTAGCAAGAGTAAAAGAGGAATATGTAGTATTCTCATCTACTTATTTAATTGCTAACGTTGATATAGAAGCAGCAGTAAGACAACATATAGAATCTGGTGCAGTTGTAACTATCGTTTACAAACACACTGATGAAGCTGATAAAAAATACCTAGATTGCGGAGAATTACAAATAAATATGAACGGAGAAATCTTAGGTGTTGAAAAAAATAGTGGAAAATCAAAAGACGCTAACATCTCTATGGAAATATTTATAATGAAAAAATCTTACTTAGAATCATTAATAGACAAAGTTGCTTACGCAGATTATGCTAGAACTTTAAAATCTGTTGTATATGAAAACTTAGGTAAGATAGATATAAAAGGTTACGAACATAAAGGATATTTAGGTTGTGTAAACTCACTTCTTACTTACTACAACACTAATATGGAAATGTTAAACGTAGATATTACAAGAGAGTTATTCTTTGAAGGACGTGCTAT
Organism: Fusobacterium perfoetens; assembly: GCF_021531475.1. NCBI lineage: Bacteria > Fusobacteriati > Fusobacteriota > Fusobacteriia > Fusobacteriales > Fusobacteriaceae > Fusobacterium > Fusobacterium perfoetens. The sequence continues at coordinate 31,262 of NZ_JADYTX010000020.1, forward strand.
TTATAGTAAATCTAAAGACTCAGTTCCTACAAAATACTCGAAAGGATCTAAAGTTGTTGACTCATTAATAGCTAACGGTTGTGAAATCAAAGGTTCTGTAAAAGGAAGCGTAATTTCAAGATCTGTTGTTATTGAAGAGGGAGCAGAAGTAGAAAACTGTATTTTATTACAAAACTGTGTAATTAAAAGCGGTTGCAAAATTAAAAATGTAATAATGGATAAAAATGTTGTATTAGCTGAAGGAACAGAATTAAGAGGAAGTAATATATATCCATTAATAATTGAAAAAGAAGTTTTAAAATAGTAAAATATTTGGAGGTGGAGCAATGAAAGTTTTATTTGCAGCATCTGAGGCAGCTCCTTTTATAAAAACTGGTGGACTTGCAGATGTAGCTTACGCGTTACCAAAAGCTTTGAAAAAAATAGCTGTTGATGTAAGAGTAGTTCTTCCTAAATATGGAAAAATATCTGAAGAGTTCAAAAATAAAATGAAAAAAATAGCAGAGTTCAGAGTACCAGTTGGTTGGAGAAACCAATATTGTGGACTTGAATCTTTAGAATATGATGGAGTTACTTTTTATTTCCTAGACAATGAATATTATTTTAAGAGAGAAGAACCTTATGGACACTTTGATGATGGAGAGATATTCACTTTTTTCTCAAGAGCTATCCTTGAAAGTATAAAATATATGGAAGACTTCAAACCAGATGTTATCCACTGTAACGACTGGCATACAGGAGTTGTACCATTATTCTTAAAAACTCACTATGCTTATGATGTGAGATATCAAGGAATAAAAACTGTATATACTATCCACAACTTAAAATATCAAGGAGTTTTCTCTAAATCAATCTTAGGAGAACTATTAAGTCTTGATGATTCTTACTTTGCAGAAGATAAGATTAAATTCTTTGACGGAGTTTCATTTATGAAAGCTGGTATAATGTATTCTGACGAAGTAAATACAGTAAGTAACTCTTACGCTGACGAAATAAGAACTCCATACTTTGGTGAAAACCTAGATGGACTTTTAAATGGAATTAGCTATAAATTATCAGGAATAGTTAATGGAATAGACTATGACGAACACAACCCATTGACAGATAAAAATATATTCAAACAATATGACAAAGAAACTTTAGATTATAAAGTTGTCAACAAATTAAAACTACAAGAGGAATTAGGTTTACCAGTTGATGAAAATATCCCTATGATAGGATTAGTTTCAAGACTTGTATCTCAAAAAGGACTTGACCTTATAAGAGCCGTTATAGATGATATTTTAAGACTTAATGTACAATTTGTAGTAATAGGTACAGGGGATAAAGCTTACGAAGATATGTTTAGATACTATACTTACAAATATAAAGATAAAATGTTTGGATTTATAGGATTTGACAATAAACTAGCTAAAGAAGTATATGCTGGAGCAGATATGTTCTTGATGCCATCACAATTTGAACCTTGTGGAATAGGACAACTTATAGCTTTAAGATACGGTACACTTCCTATCGTTAGAGAAACTGGTGGACTTAAAGACACAGTTACTCCTTACAACGAATATGATGGTACAGGAAATGGATTCTCTTTCACAAACTACAATGCTCACGATATGTTACACGTTATCGAAAATGCAGTAGAGTTATACAAAAACAAAGAAGTATGGAGAAAACTACAATTAAACGCTATGAATTCAGAAATAAGCTGGAAAGAATCTGCTTTGAAATACAAAGAATTGTATAACAAATTGGGATAAAAGTAGTTACTTTTCAGACAAAAATTGACCAAAAGATTTATTCATAAAAATATGGTTGAAATTTTTTCAATTAGTTTGTATAATTTCTATGTCGGTAGAAATTAGGAAAAAAATAAACAAGTCAAAAATTTGGTTTCCCTGTTCACTATGGCAGGGAAACTTTTTTATAAGAAAAAATGGGAGGAAAGTATGATATTAGCGAAAACAAAAGAAGAGATAAAAAACGATTATCTTAAAAGATTGACTTTTACTTTTGCTGAGGATATTTCACAAGCTACTTTGGAGCATAAGTATTTTGCACTTGGAAAACTAATAAAAGACTACTTAACAGAAAAATGGGCAGAAACTAATAAAATTTACAGAGAGCGTAAAGTAAAACAAACTTATTATTTTTCAATGGAGTTTTTAATAGGAAGACTTCTTGAAACAAACTTAATAAATCTTGGAATAAGAGATTTATGTGAAGAAGCATTAAAAGAATTAGGAATTAACTTCAATGAGTTAGTTTCTTATGAAGAAGATGCTGGACTTGGAAACGGAGGTCTAGGAAGACTTGCTGCTTGTTTCATAGATTCAATGGCATCTCTATCACTACCAGCTCATGGAAATGGAATCCGTTTTAAACACGGATTATTCAAACAAAAAATAGAAAACGGTTACCAAGTAGAACAACTTGATGACTGGTTAAAAAAAGATTTCGTTTGGGAAATCAAAAGAGCAGATAAAAGTGTAGATGTACGTTTTGGGGGAAATGTTTACTTAAAAGAAGTTAATGGAAAATTAGTTCCAGTATATGAAAACCCTGAAATTATTCGTGCAGTACCTTATGACGTGCCAGTTCCTGGATATCAAACAATGAACGTAAACACTCTAAGACTTTGGAGTGCTGATATGCCAGAAAAACCTATAAATCTTTCTACATTACAAAGAGGAGAATACTTATCTTACTTAGAACAAAGATATTCTGTAGAAGAAATCTCTCAAGTACTATATCCAGATGATACAAGTCTTGAAGGAAAAAGATTAAGACTTAAACAAGAATACTTCTTTACAAGTGCTGGTATCCAAAGTATTGTAAGAAGTTTCTTAAAACTTGGAGAACCAATAACTGAACTTCACAACTATGTAGCAATCCACATCAATGACACTCACCCAGCTGTTGCAGTTGCAGAGCTTATGAGAATATTACTTGATGACTATGAATTAGATTGGGATACAGCTTGGAGAATTACAGTAAAAACTTGTGCTTACACTAACCATACAATAATGGCTGAAGCATTAGAAAAATGGGACGTAAATGTATTTAAAAAATTACTTCCAAGAATCTATATGATAATAGAAGAAATCAACAGAAGATTCTGTCAAGAAGTTGCTGATAGATATTACAATGATTGGGGAAAAGTAAATAATATGTCAATCATTCAATACAACAACATCAAAATGGCAAATCTTGCAATAGTAGGATCTCACTCTATAAACGGGGTTGCTTGGTTACATACTGAGATATTAAAAAATAGAGAATTAAAAGATTTCTACGAAATGTATCCAGACAGATTTAACAACAAAACAAACGGTATCACTCACAGAAGATGGCTTGTAAAAGCTAACCGTCCATTAACAGATCTATTTATCGAATTATACGGTGGATCTGAAGATTGGTTAAAAGATACATCTTCTATGAAAAAATTATTAGAATACAAAGACGACAAAAAAATCTTAAAAAGATTAGCTCAAATAAAAGCTGACAAAAAACTAGAAATGGCTAAATTCGTAAAAGAACAATATGGAATAACTATAGATCCAAAATCTATATTTGACGTTCAAGTAAAAAGACTTCACGCTTACAAGCGTCAACTTTTAAACTTATTCCACATTATGTATCTATATAATGAATTAAAAGCTAATCCAAACCTTGATATAGTTCCAAGAACATTCTTCTTTGGAGCTAAAGCAGCACCAGGATATTCTCTAGCTAAACAAGTTATAAAACTTATCAACACAGTAGCTGAAAAAATCAACAATGATAAATCTATCAAAGGAAAAATCAAAGTTGTATTCTTAGAAAACTATGGTGTAAGTTTAGCAGAAAAAATAATCCCTGCTGGAGATGTAAGTGAACAAATATCTACTGCATCTAAAGAAGCATCAGGTACAGGAAATATGAAATTTATGATGAATGGTGCTATAACTCTTGCTACTCTTGACGGAGCAAATGTTGAAATAGACCAAGCTGTTGGTAGAGATAATATAGTTGTATTTGGTTTAACATCTCAAGAAGTAATGCACTACAACGCTTTCGGTGGATACAATATGAGAGATGTATTTGATAACGATCCAAGACTTCAAAAAATTATCGACCAAATTACAAATGGATACTATGGAGTTAATTCATCAGAATTTTCTATGATCCTTGATGATCTATTCAATAAAAATGACGAATTCTTCGTTCTTAAAGACTTTGACGCTTATGTTAAAGCTCAAGAAAAAATTGATAGATTATACAGAGATCAAGAAAAATGGCAACAAATGTGCTTAATAAATATCGCTAACTCTGGAATATTCTCATCAGATAATACAATCAGAAGATATGCTGACGAAATCTGGAACATTAAATCTTGCGATATACCTGAAGTGAAATAATTAAATAACTTTAATAAAAAAAGGCTGTGCAATTAATTTTGTACAGTCTTTTCTTTTACTTAAAAATAAAGTTCATTGGATTTCGTGGGAATTTACCAAAAAAGAAGATGCGATTTCGTGAGAAATATGCTATAATTTAGATAGGATTTCGTGAGAAATAAAGGGTAAAAGATAGTAGGATTTCGTGATTTTGGAGGTTTAAATGCTAAAAAGAAAATTATATAGTTCTTTGCTTGATTGGAAAGATAGATATAAAGGGACAAAAGCTCTTCTTATAGATGGAGCTAGAAGAATTGGAAAAAGTTTCTTGTGTGAAGAGTTTGGAAAAAATGAATATAAAAGTTATATCCTCGTAGATTTTGGAAATATATCCAAAGAGATTATTGATGTATTTGAAAATGAAAGTACAAATCTAGATTTATTTTTTATGAAACTATCAGCTTTTTATGGAGTAAGATTGTATGAAAGAGAGAGTTTAATAATTTTTGACGAAGTTCAACAGTTTCCAAGAGCAAGACAGCTTATAAAATATTTGGTTAAAGATGGAAGATACGACTATATAGAAACAGGCTCTTTACTTTCTTTAAAAAGAAATATAGAAAATATAATACTTCCATCAGAAGAAAAACACATTGAGATGTATCCTCTTGATTTTGAAGAATTTTTATGGGCTTTGGGAGATACAACAACAATTCCAATATTAAAAGAATTTTTTGATAAAAAACTTCCATTAGGGCAAGCTCTCCATAGAAAGATTATGAATGATTTTAGACAATATATTTTAGTTGGTGGAATGCCACAAGCTGTTAATATGTATTTAGAAACAAAAAATTTTGCAGATGTAGACGATATAAAAAGAGATATTTTAAATCTGTATAGAAATGATATTGGAAAATTTGCAAAGGGATATGAAAATAAAGTTATGTCTATCTTCGATGAAATACCAAGTCAACTTTCTAAAAAAGAAAAAAAATATAAATTAAGTGCTGTATCAAAAGAAGCTAGATATAGAGAGTACGAAGATTCTTTTATGTGGCTAAATGATGCAATGATAACTAATACTTGTTATAATTCCACTGACCCAAATATTGGGCTTAACTTAAATAGTGATTTTTCCACAAGAAAATGTTATATGATGGACACTGGACTTTTGGTTACTCAGACTTTTATGGACAGCGATTATACAGAAAACGAGCTTTATAAGGCAGTTCTTTTTAATAAATTAAATATTAACGAGGGAATGCTTATGGAAAATGTTGTGGCTCAAACTTTAAGGACAAATGGTCATAAACTATTTTTCTACTCTAAAACTGACAGAGAGAATAAAGAAAATAATATGGAGTTAGATTTTCTGATAAAAGATAGAGAAAATTTAAAAAAGATAGCTGTCATAGAGGTAAAATCATCATCTTATAAAAAACATTCATCATTGGATAAATTTAGAACTAGATACAAAGATAGAATTGGAAATTCATATATTCTTTATCAAAAAGATTTAATGATAAAAGATGGGGTTATACATTTGCCAATCTATATGAGTATATTTCTTTAAATATAAAAAAGAGGCTGTTGCAAATTTAGGAAATATAAGATTAAAAATTACTACAGATTACGAAAAATTGATTTATTAAAAGCTCATCTCATTAAAATCACAAAACTCACTTCGTTCAAACAGTTGTGATTTTTAGCATTCGATGTCGCTTTATAAATCTAATTTTTCTCCATAATTTCCGTAATTTTTAATCCATATTTTTAATAAAAATGTGTACTGCACCCAAAATTTTTATTATGCTCTAATTCTTTTAAACAAGAAACAGCTAGTTATAAAAGTAAGCAGATCTGATGCTGGTAGAACCAACCATATTCCAGCCTCACCCCAAAGTGGAGGAAGTATCACAACAGCCACCAACACAAAAACCACACTTCTAAGTATTGACAACATATTAGAAAGTTTTGTACTTCCCTTTGCTTGAAGATAAGCTATATTTACAAAGTTAGCTCCCAAGAAAACCAAAGCACTAGAAAATAATATTATCCCCTTACAAGACATCTCAATAAGTGGAGGGTCGTTAGTAAACATCTTTATTAACCACTCTCCTAAAAGAAATACACAGCCTAAAAGGAAAGATGATATACAAAGTGCTGATAGATGTCCAATCTTAAATATTTGTTTAACCCTTTGTATCTCTTTTATTCCATAGTTAAAACTTGCAATCGGTTGTAATGCTTGTCCAAATCCAGAGAACACCATTCTAAACATATAGCAGATATAAGTTACAATAGAATAAGAGGAAACTCCCAAAGGACCACTGTAAGCCATAAAAGTTTTGTTAAGAAGTGTATTTGTTACAGCAGCGGCAAACTCAATAGTAAATGATGGGAAACCAACTGTTACTATTTTTATAAAGAAAGGTAATCTTAATTTCTCAAATCTAAATTTTATCTTAGTGCCAGAACGGAAAAAATATGTAACCAAGATTATAAAAGATACCACTTGCCCAATTCCAGTTGCTAAGGCTCCGCCAAATAATCCCATATCAAAGATAACTATAAAAAGCCAATCTAAAAATATATTTGTCACAGCTCCAGAAACCATAGAGATAAAAGCATAAGTGGGAGCTTTATCATTTCTTACCACAGCATTAAGACTATTCGATAACATAAGAAAAATAAGAGCTGCCGTACAAGTATAAAGATATTCTTTTACAAGGGGAAGAAGTTCCTCGTTAGATCCCATTAAAATCATCAAACTATCATTAAATCCAAATACGAGAAGTGCTAGAAAAATATAAGCCACAACATTTAATGTAATCAGATGAGAGAAACAAGTATTTTTTAGTCTTAAATTTTTTGCGTGAAGTGACATAACAGTTGCTCCACCCATACCGAATAAAAAACTTAATGCCACACCGAGATTTATTATTGGGTATCTGATATGATACCCATAAAGGACACATATATATTATCAACAAATTAAAAAATATAAGAAAGTTGGTAATGTATGTCTAAT
>NZ_JADYTX010000021.1 GCF_021531475.1 Fusobacterium perfoetens
TCCTATGATATTAATTTTATCATAGAAAGCTATTAAAAGTTAGTATTATTTAATTTACAGAATCTTTTTCACAGGCTCATATAGAATTTAATTAATGTCAAGAGAGTTTTTTTATTTTAATTTTTCTTGAAGTTCATTAAAAGTAACTTGGTATTTTTCTAGTAATAAACTCAAAATTTTTCTGTCAATTATTTCTATATTATTACTTTCTCTTTCTTTTAAAGAATTATAAACTTCTGAATTTGTAACAACAGCCACTTTTTTTATCTTTATATTTAATTCTTTTTCATAAATATTTTTTCCAGATAAAACTTCTTCTAAAGCTGATTTGTCAATTTTATTTTTACTTTTTTTTACTTGAATAGCCATAAAATCATTTTCGCTCAATTGGATTAAACCATCAACTCCAAAGTCACCTGTTTTTTTGGTTAAAAATCCTTTTTTATTATATTTTTTTTCTAATAAAATTATCGCAGCAGCTTCTAAAAAATTCCAATCTAAGATATCTAAAGTTTCGATATTGATAATTTTTTCTTGGGCGATATCTTTGTCTTTAAATTCATTAAAATCTGTTTCATCCATATCAATGGGAGCTGCTAAAAAGAAATCTCTCAATAATTTTTTCTTTTTTATGATAATTTTATTTAATTTTTCTTCAGGAGAGCTAGTGTTTGTGAAATTAAATTTTTCTGATTCAATCCATTCATCTACCGAATTAAATATTAATTTTCCATATGTTTCATCAGAGGAAATCAGAGGATAGTAAACAAAAACATCTTTTGTTTGTCCTAATCTATAAGCTCTATCTGTTGCTTGTTCTTCTTTCGCAGGATTCCAATGTCTAGTATAATGAATTATATGATTTGCTTCTACTATATTTAATCCAACACCAGCGGCTTCTGGAGATAAAATAATAATATTAAATCCTTTACTTTCTCTATAATTATCTAGTAACATTCTTCTTATTTCTGAAGAATCTTCTCCGTTTATAATATTTGGATTAAATCCATACCATTCTTTAATAACTATAGATAATATTTTTTGCATTTTTTTATATTTGGTAAAAATAATTGCTTTTTCATTTTTTTGTTGGACTAAATCCAAAATTTCTTTTGTGTTCTCTAGTTTTAAGCTTTCATTTATTAACTCTAAGTTACTTACATTAAGTTCATTTTTATTTTCAACAAGTTTTGGATGACTACAAACCATTATCATTCTTTGAATTAGAGGTAAGACAGCATTTCCTTGCAATTTCATTTTATTGAACTGTTCTAATAACTCAGTTTGTTTTTTAGAGTATTTTAAATGATGGTATATAATTATTTTTTTAGGAAAATATTTTCCTTGATGATTTAAAATATCTTTAGTTCTTCTTATGAAGTGTTCTCCTAGTTTAGATTTTAATTCATCATTTATTTCTGATAATTTATTTTCATCTTTATTTTTTGTTAAATATTTTTTCTTAAATTCTTTTAAAGAACCTAATAAACCTGGATTTGAAAAGTCAACTAAACACCATAGATCCAAAATTGAATTCTCAATAGGGGTAGCACTACAAGCAATTTTAAAATTCGCATTTTGGGTCTTTATAGCGGTTGTTATAAGAGTATTTGGGTTTTTTATTTTTTGTGCCTCATCACAAATCATTACATCCCATTTATTTTTTCCTAGTTCAATATGATTTATTCTCAAAGTTTCATATGAAGTTAAAAGAATATTGGAGTTATTTATTCTTTCTTTTTTTTCTTTAGTCAGTTTTCCTTTTAATATTTCAACACTAAAAGTTTCTTTTTTAAAAAATCTTTGAATTTCTCCTTGATTACTTTCTTTTTCGCTTTCATTAAACCAGTTTCTAATTAATGAAATCGGTACTACTATTAAAGCCTTTAAATTATTATTTTTTTCTTTTATCCAAGATAAAAAAGTTAAAATTTGAAGAGTTTTTCCTAGTCCCATATCATCTGATAATAAAACACCGTTTATGTTATTATTTTTGTGTAAATTTTGCATTATTGCTACCCCTTCTTCCTGATAAGGTAGCAATTTTATATTTTCTTTTAAATTTTTAGGTTGTATGTATTTATATTTACAGATCTGAGCACTGTCTTTTTCTATATGTTCTAGTTCATCTATATTATCTTTTAAAAGTAGAACTTTTTTCTTTAATTTTTCTTCTGAATTTTTATTAAGTTCCTCAACTTCTTTTTCTTTGATAACTTCTTTTAAATATTCTTTATCAGTTACATTTTTTACATAAAAACCTTTGTATTCTATATATTCTTCGTTTGTTTTTTCCATTAACTCTAATAGATTTTTTAAATCTTTTGCTTTTTTAAAATCTATAACTTCTTTACAAGAATTCTTTATTTTTAAAATTTCATTTTGTAAATCTTTTTCAGAAAGTAATAATTTTCTTTTTCCCTCTTCAGTATTAAATTCTATTAAAACTTTGTCTTTTATCTTTTTGCTTTCTTCTAATTTTTTTTCTAAATATTCCCTATCATTTGGCTTTAATTTTATTTGTTCACCATCTATTGTATCTATATATGGTAATTCAAAAGAAAACCAATCAATGTCAACGTTATTTTGTGTTGGGTTAGTTCTATAATTTAAAAACCCTAAACCTTTTACTCTCGGTCCGTAATTATATTCTAATTCCTCTGTGTTCATTCTCTCATCTAAAAAAATAGAATTTTCTTTTTTTAAAAAATCTTTTTTAGAAATAAGGTTATTATTTTCTTTTACGACTGTTAGAGCTTCTAAAAGCTCATTGCTTAAAATTATTTGATGTTCTTTGTCATCTATTTTTATGGTGTAGTTTTTTTTAAGTCCTGTTTTATTTTTAAATTCTTTTTTAAAAGCATCTATTATTTTTTGGTCTTGAAAGTTTTCAGAATCAGTTTTTAAAAGAGGAATAATTTCCATATTATTTAGATCTTTTTCCTCAAAATCTAGTTGTAAATTATTTATAAGATTAATTTCACCGATTTTTTCAATTTCTTTTCCTAAAATAATACTCTTTTTTGTTGCTAAGTTTTTAATTTTTTTTACTATCTTATATTGTTCTAAAGGGATTGTATTTTTAATACTATTTTCATTATATTCTATTATATCTTTAACTAATTCATAATCATCTTTTTGCAGTAAAAATTTTTTTTCATCTTTTTCTCTTAAAATAATATTATTTTTTTCATATCTATATTTATTTTCTCCATCAATAAATAGAATATTATATTTTAAACCAGATTTATTTAAAAAATACGAGTCATTTTCTATTTTTAATATTCCGTAAAAATATTGAGGAAAACCAAAAAAATTTAAACTTTCTTCATCTAACTGGTAAATATTTTCATAGGGCAGTTTTAAATAATTTTCTTCTTTACTAATTGCAAAAACATCTGTATTTAATAAATATTCATACTCTTTTTGACTAAAATTACTTATTGAACACTTTTTATTGTTTTTAAAGATTTCTATAAGAATATAATCATCCTCATATTTTTTTTTAAACTCATATTTTATTTCTTTTGTATTTTTAAAAATTTTAGAAAAAATATTCTTTAACGCCATGTCCATATTCTCCCTTCTGCCCTATATCCTAATTCTGACAACCTATATTTAAAAACTGTTTGCCAATTTGAAGAATGATTCCATCCGTTACTTATATTGAATTGTTTTAATGGAATTGCGTTTTTCCAATTTTTTAACCTTTCTTTTACAATTATAATAGAATTATTATTATACCAACTTCTTATTATTAGTGAATTTACATTTTTTTTAGGATAAACATAAGTTGCATTTCCTTTTTTTCCAAATTCGATAACAGTATGATTTTCAAATTCCATTACTATAGCTTGAGCTAACTTTTCATAATAATCTATATTTTTTAAACAATATGCATAACTTTTCCAAAAAATGGCTCTTTCAGGATCTTTAATTTCTTTGCCAAAAAATTCGTCCAATTTTTCTTGGAAAAACCACTTAGAAAAAATATTTTTTTCATTTTCATTAAAAAATAGCCAGGAATTATTTTTTTTCTGAATATCTCCGACTACATCTAATATTTCATAAAACCACATATTCGTATTTTCGTTGAAGTTTCCATGTTTGAAATAGGCATTTAGTATTTTTTTGTATAGTTCTATTTTATCCGAGTAATTTGTTATTTTTCTTTTAAAATTTTCTTTTATAACTTCATTTGTTTTTTTACTCTTCTTTATAACAATTATTTCTATATAATTTCTTATAATATTTTCAATAATATCATAAAATAATTCAGATTTTTTATCGATATAATATTCTAATTCATATTCTAATAAGTTAGAAAGATATTTATCCATATCTTTTAAAAATTTTCCACTTAAAAATGAAACAACCTTTTCATTATTTTGTTTCATTTCTAAAAATAATTTTGTCTTTTTAGAATAAGTTACATCTTTTAATTTATTAATTTTATCAGATATAGAAAAAATTATATTTTGAATTTCAGAGCTTTTATAAAATATTATAACAGAATCATAAAAAATGTCTAAATTAAAGAAGTCATTTTTAATAGATTCATTTTCTAATGTGTATTCTAATCTTTTTAAAAACTCCTCTATACTTAGACTATATTTTTCTTTCAAAATAATTTTTACTTGTCCAATATTATAAAAAATTTTTAAAATATCATTCGTTTTTATTAGAGATTTGTTTAGTAAATTTTCTATTATATATCTTAATTCAAAATCACTTATTTTAGATTTTTTTTCTCCCCATTCTAATTCGATATTTTCTACAGTTTTTTTAAGTTCTTTACATTTATAAATATCAAGATTTAATTTTATTAACTTCATAAGATTTTACACCATTTTTTAAAATATTTCTAATTTCCTCATTAGCTTTTTCGTCATCTAATCTAAACTGAAATTCTACTCTTCTACTTTTACTTCTATTGATGCTTCCGTTAGAATTTTTTATTGGTAAAACCTCACTTCTACCATTAGCTGTAATTATTTTTTTTAATTCTTCTTTCCATTTAAATTCCGGCATTTCATCACTGTATATAAATTTAACAACATTTGAAGCACGCTTTTGAGATAAATCTAAATTATATAAATATGTTCCTATATCATCAGTATGTCCTTCTATTACTATTTGAGTAACATATTTTCTTATATTTCTATCTCCTAAAAAAACTTCAACATATCTTGGAATAAATTCTTTTAAAAACTCTTTTCCTTCTGGTTTTAATTCAGCACTTCCTAGATTAAAAAGAATTTTATCATCTAACTTTATATTTCCAGTTTTATTATCTATATCTATTTTTAAATTTTCATTTTTAAATTTTTCTATAATAAGAGTTATTATAGTTTGTTTTATTCCAAGTACTTTTTCCAAACTATCACTTTTGTATTTTAATTCTTGAACTTTTTTTTCTAAATTTCCCAAATTATTTATAAGCTCTTCTTTTTCTGCTAATTTTTTATTTACATTTAAAATTTGTAGAATAAATAAAAATATAAATATTATTAATGTTCCTGACATTAAATCTCCAATAGAGAGCCAGTAATTAAATTTTTCTTCATCATTTTCTCTATATTTATATTTCATTTATTATTTTTCCTCTCTTTCTTTTGAGATAGTGTTTTCTTTTAGTGCTTCTAATTTCTTATCAAAAGTTTCTATTTTTTCTTCTATTAATTTATTTTCTATTTTTAAAATATCAACTTGATTTTCAGTCATTTCTTTTGTTTCTATTATAACTTCTGAAAATTTAATTATCTTTTCATCAAAAGTTTGTAATGCTGAATTAAAACTTCCTATGGCAATAGAAAGATTTTTATCGTAATCTGTAAATAAATCTACTAATCCATTTTTAATTTCTTTTGTATAATCTACAGTTTGATTTTTTATGAAAATATTATATTCATCAGAGCTTTGTTTTAATATACTTCTTAATTCAATAGATGTTTCTTTTAAATTTTCTTTATATTTTTCTAAGCTTTCTGATAATTTTTCTTGATATTGATCTAAATTCGTAGATAACTTTTCATTAATTCCTTTAAATGTCTCTTCATAATTAGACCATAATTCTTGAACTTCTTTTTCTGCGTAGAATAACTCTTTTGAATTTTCTAAAAGGGTTGTAGCTACATTCATAACATTTTTATTTTCTTCTAAAATTTTTACATTATTGTTTTGAACAGATACTAATTCATCTAACATTTCAGTTAATTGATTGCTTGTTTCAACATATTTTGTGCTTACTTTATCAACTTCTATTATTACTTTTTTAAAATCACTGTTAATTTTTTCTATTGTTTCAGCAAAATTTTCTTTTAACTCTGAAGTTTCTTTAAGAATATCTAAATAGGATATTTTTAACTCTGAAAGTTTTTCTATCGAAATAGTTATTTCTTCTTTAAATTCTTTCATTTTTAAAGAATTATCAGAAAAAATTACAGATATTTGTCCTAAAGAATCGTTTATGTTTGCAATTAGTTCTTCATTAAAAATTTTTTCTAAAGATTGAGAAAGTTCAGTTTTAAAATTAGTGCCAACACTATTTGAAAAGTCTGAAATATTTGTACTTATCTCTTTAGCCATGGTTTCTATTTGATTAGCTATTTTAGTTCCTACATTAGAGGAATAATCAGAAATATTTTTATTTAAATTTTCTGACATAATATTTATTTGACCTGATAATTCCTTTGCCATATCATTATTAGACTCTTTTATATCGTTTAAAGATTTTATAATTATATCTATCGAATCTTCTTTTATGCTTTTTTTTGTCAAAGAATTTATCTTTCTTCTAATTATAGTTATTGTTTTTTCTATATCATTAAAATGAATATTTATAAAGTTAGAAAGTACTAATGAATAACTTAGTCCAAATAAACTTGTATAAAAAGCTGTTTTTACTCCACTTAATAAACTTCCCACTCCTACTTCTATAGATTCCACATTACTTAAATCTAATTGAGATAATCCTGATGTTAAGCCATAAAATGTTCCTAACATTCCAAGTCCTACTAAAAATTGTGGCATATAATTAAATACTTTATAACTTATTTGTTGTTTATATATTACATCAAAATTAAAAAAATTATCTGAATCTATGGTTTCGTATTTTTTTCCATCTTTAGTATAAAGTGTTTCTATATAGTTTCTCCATTCTTTTTTTATTATAGAATTATTTGGAAGTCCTTCGATTTTTTCATTTAGTTCACCATAATCTTCTGTATTTTCAAGAGTATCTCTAAAATTTTTTAAATTATTTATTTTCTTCTTATCTTTTATTAGTCTAATAAATATACTTCCCCAAAATATTGATGACATTATTAAAAAGAATAATTCATTAGCAGACACTATATTTTTTTTATAAATAATTCCATTATATTCTTCTTTTAAGATATTATCCTTTAAAAGTTCTTGATAGTCGCTTTCAAAGTAATTTTCTAAATATATTTTTTTTAAAAGATTTATATTTAGCTTTCTATTTAAGTAAATAATCTTAATTATATTTTTTTCTACTTCATTTAAAGAAGAAATATTTAATTCTTTATTAACAATTATATCATTTGAAGAGATCTCTATTTTTTTAGAATTGTTTAACTTTTCTAAAGATTTATCAAATGATATTTTTTGTAAATATTCTTTTTTTAGTTGTTTTTTAGATTCATTATTAGAAACTAAAGATACTATTTTTTGCTTGTTAAAATTTCTTAGTTTTATTCCCCCGAAGCAAGTTAAAGAAATTCCAATAGTGATTATAAAAAAATAAATCAACTTAGTTCCATTATTTTTCAATATTTTTAGTTCTTTCATTATATTTTTCCCCTTTATTTACTAAATAACTTTTTTATTCTTCAAATTCTTTTTCTTTTAAAAACTCTATGATTTTGTCAACAGCCTCATCAATATTTTCATAATGAATATTTAAGTCATATTGATGTTTTCCAATACCGATATCGTAAAGAGGGTCGTAATATTCTTTCATTAGAACCTCACTAAGTTCAGCGATTTTTCCCTCCATAAGCATCGCATGATATCTTTTATATCTTTCTTTACTTATATATCTAGCTACTTTTAAAAGACATTCTTCTAAACTTTCAATAGAGGCATTAGAATAATCTTCCATTATTATTTTTACTCTATTTTCCATAGTTGTACTTACAAAAATATGAAGTCCATTAATAATAGAGTCATAAATACATTCAGGAACATAAATATCTCCTATTCTTTTACTTTCGCTTTCAACTAAGAAATATTTTTTTTCATTTTTTATAACAGCATCAAAAATTTCTCCATCAAATCTTTTTTGGCTTTGTTTTCTCTCTTCACATAAAGCTCCAAAGAAAGATCCTTTGTGGTCAGCCATTTTTTCAAGATTAAGAACAGAGTATCCTTTTTCTTGTAATTTTTCAAGAATTTTGGTTTTTCCCTCTCCTGTTCTTCCGTGGATAACAATATATTTTATATCTTTATTTCTCTCTTCAATAGTGTTTAAAATAAATTGTCTATATGCTTTATATCCACCTTGAAGTTTAAAAGTTTTATATCCAAGACTATTAAAAAGCACCTCTAAAGTCGTACTTCTCATACCACCTCTAGCACAATAAAATACAAGTTTATCATATTGTTTTGAAAGCTCATTAATTTCTTTGAATATTATAGGCAATCTTTTTGAAATTTTTTCAATTCCAATTTCCTTGGCTTTTTCTTTGGAAACTCTTACATAGGCAGTACCAACTTCAGCTCTCTCGTCATCAAGAAGAGATGGAATATTGATAGCTCCAGGGATTGGTTCTTCTTTAAATTCTTTAGGACTTCTAACATCTATTAAAATATAGTTTTTTAATTTTAAAATATCTTCAAAATGGATCTCTCTCATATATACCTCACCTTTCTGATTTATATTTTATTATAAACCAAAATCTAAAGAATATCAAATAAATAATGAAAATAACTATTGCCAAAGTCTATTTTATGGGGTACAATGTAGAGTGGACTAAAAATATACCACGACCAATAATTATTTTTTATGCAAAGTATATAAAAAATAAATAAAAAATATTAGAACAAAATTTAGAAATTTGCTATAATAAATTTGTTGATAAAAAATATTATTTTTTAATCAAAAAACGATTATTAATTATTCTAAATTTCTAAAAAATGGAAAGCGTTGAGGAGGTTACACTATGGCTACAAAAACTTATTACAAAACAGAAGAAATAGGGGCTAATAAACCTGGATTTTCAAGAACACGTTCTATAATTGAAGCTGCTTTTTATGGAAACAACGTAACAAAAGTTACAACATTAAAAGAAGCATACAAACTAGCTAAAGCTTCACCGGGAACAATAGTTACAGATATTCCTGTTTATAAAGGTGAAGAATTTGGATTAGAGCCAGATACAAAAGTTTTACTATTCAACGATGGACCTATAACAGGACGTTTCGCTGCTGCTAGAAGAATAGTAGGAGACCCAGATATAGATAAAGCAAGACTTGATAAAACTTTGATGAATGCTGTTTATTATACAAGATTCAAAAAACTTTATCATGCAGAAGTTTATATTGGACTTAACCCAGAATTTATGGTAAAAGCTCACCTTTTAATTCCTGAAGGAGACGAAAATATCATGTATTCTTGGATGTTGAACTTCCAATATTTATCAATAGAATATTTAAAAATGTATAAAAATTCAAGAGTTCTTCCAAAAGAATCTGACATCTATATTTTCTCAGATCCATTCTGGAAAGGAACTAGATATGTAGAAGCAGCTGACCCAGAATATTTAACATATTTTGATCCAGAAAATAACTGTGCTGCAATCTTAGGAATGAAATATTTCGGAGAATTTAAAAAAGGAACTTTAACTTTAGCTTGGGCTATTGCTAACCGTCAAGGATATGTATCTTGTCATGGTGGACAAAAGAAATATACATTAAAAGATGGAAGAAATTATGTAGCATCATTCTTTGGATTATCTGGAACAGGAAAATCTACATTAACTCATGCAAAACATAATGGAAAATATGATGTAACAATTCTTCATGATGATGCTTTTATTATAAATACAGAAACTTGTTCATCAATAGCTTTAGAGCCAACATATTTTGATAAAACAAATGACTATCCAGCAGGAAGTCCTGACAATAAATATCTATTAACAGTTCAAAACTGTTCTGCAACTTTAGATGAAAATGGAAAAGTTGTAATAGTTACTGAAGATATACGTAACGGAAATGGAAGAGCTATTAAATCTAAACTTTGGTCACCTAACCGTGTAGATAAAATAGAAGAACCAGTAAATGCAATATTCTGGTTGATGAAAGACCCAACACTTCCACCAGTAGTAAAATTAAAAGGAGCATCTCTTGCATCAGTTATGGGAGCTACTCTTGCTACTAAGAGAAGTAGTGCTGAAAGACTTGCTCACGGAGTTGACCCTAACGCTCTAGTAGTAGAACCATATGCAAACCCATTTAGAACTCATCCACTATCAGATGACTATAATAAATTTAAAAAATTAGTTGGAGATAAAAATGTTGAGTGTTATATTTTAAATACTGGAGAATTTATGGGTAAAAAAGTTCAACCTAAAGATACTCTAGGAATACTTGAAAAAATAGTTGATAGAGAAGCAGAATTTAAACCTTGGGGACCATTCTCTGATATAGAAATTCTTGAGTGGGAAGGATTTGTACCTAATTTAGAAGATCCAGAATATCTAGATGCTCTAAAAAATAGAATGAAAGATAGACTTGAATTTGTAAAATCAAGAGAAACATTTAAAGGTGGAAGAGATAGACTTCCTGAAGATGCTTTTGAAGCAATAGAAAAAGTTGTTAAAGAAATAAATGCTCTATAATATAAAAATAGCCTGACTTACATAACGTAGGTCAGGTTTTTTTAAAATATATTACAAAATTCTTCAATATTTTCTATTTTATTTGTAAAAAAATAAATAATGCTAACATTACATTGAGGAAGAGTTATTGAAAAATAATGGTCTTTCCAATAGAAAAAATCAAAGTTTTTTTGTTTAGGTTCTGATATTATAAGTGAATTTGTAGTTGCAGGCAAATCAAATAAATCATAAAAGAAATTTTTAGGATTATTTTTCGGTTTATCCCAAAGTCCAATATTTGATTTTGACTTAGTATTTCTATGGCAAGCTTTTTCCACTCCAAAAATCTTAAACTTAAAATCTAGATATTTTATCCAAAATATAATATCCTCTTTTTCAGAGATAGTAAAATTTTTGTTTTCTTTTTTTAAAATCTCTCTTATATGGTGTTCAAAATTTCCAAGTACAGAGGAGTTACAAGTCTTGCAACATGGAAGATAAGAAAGACGATAAGAATACAGAGTATCCTCTGGAGATATAAAAAAAGATTTTTTTACATCATTTTCAAAAACCCATTTAGGTAAAAGATGTTCTTTTGTGATATTTTTGTTAGTACCACAGATAATACAACATTCCTTTCCATAATCTGAGATTTCAAAGTTTTTTTCTATTGATTGTAATAATGTTAAGATAGTCTGATTCATAATTCCTCTTTTTAGCATTTTCTTAAATTTTATAATATAAATTAAAAAAAATCAATAGAATATTTTTATAAAAAAAGCACCCAACTCTCTAAAGAATGGGTGCAGATAAATTATGCTTCTTCTTGTTCTATTTTCATTTGGATATAGTCGTCATAGCTCATTAGTTTGTCAACTATAGTTCCATCTGGTAATATTTCTATAATTCTATTAGCAACAGTTTGAATAAATTCGTGGTCGTGTCCAGCAAAAACTATTGTTCCAGGGAATTTTATTAAAGCTTTGTTTAGAGATGTAATTGATTCAAGGTCTAAGTGGTCTGTTGGGTTATCAAATAATAAAGCGTTTGCTCCAGACATCATCATTCTTGATAACATACATCTTACTTTTTCTCCCCCTGATAAAACTTTAGCTTTCTTTAAAGATTCTTCTCCAGTGAATAACATTCTTCCTAAGAATCCTCTTACATAAGAATCGTGTTGATCAGGTGAGTATGGTCTTAACCATTCAACAAGGTCTAAATCTACTCCCTCGAAGAAAGCAGAGTTATCTTTTGGCATATAAGCGTGAGTTACTGTAACTCCCCAAGTAACACTTCCAGTATCTGGTTCTAAATCTCCAGCTAAAACTGATAAAAGAGTTGTTTTTAATATATCATTGTCAGATATAATAACTACTTTATCTCCAGTGTTGATTGTGAAAGAAAGATTTTTGAAAATTTCAACACCATTTATTGATTTAGAAAGATTTTCAACTTTTAACATATTGTTTCCAGCTTCTCTATCTGGTTTAAACTCGATAAATGGATATTTTCTATTTGATACTTGCATATCTTCAAGTTGTAATTTTTCAAGTTGTTTCTTTCTTGAAGTAGCTTGTTTAGATTTTGCAGCGTTAGCAGAGAATCTAGCAATAAATTCTTGAAGTTCTTGTCTTTTTTGTTCAAGTTTTTTGTTTTTGTTAGCTATTAAACTTAACATAAGTTGGCTTGATTCATACCAGAAATCATAGTTTCCAACGAACATTTTAATTTTTCCATAGTCTATATCAGCAATGTGAGTACAAACTTTATTTAAGAAGTGTCTATCGTGAGATACAACTATAACGGTAGTATCATCTAAATCCATTAAGAAATTTTCTAACCAAGCCACAGCTTTAATATCAAGTCCGTTAGTAGGCTCGTCAAGAAGTAATACATCTGGGTGTCCAAATAATGCTTGAGCAAGTAAAACTTTAACTTTTAAAGGTTCTTCTAAATCTCTCATATAAGATTCGTGAAGATTAGCTTTTATTCCAAGTCCAGTAAGTAAAGTAGCAGCCTCTGATTCAGCGTCCCAACCATTTAATTCTGCAAACTCTCCTTCAAGGTCAGCAGCTCTCATTCCATCTTCTTCAGTAAAATCTTCTTTTGCATAGATAGCGTTTTTCTCAACTATAATATCCCATAATCTTTTATGTCCCATAAGAACAACATCTAAAACTTTTGAATCTTCAAAAGCAAAGTGGTTTTGAGATAAAACAGCCATTCTTTTATTTTTGTCTAAGATAACTTCTCCCTCAGTTGGAGTGATTACTCCAGAAAGAATTTTAACAAAAGTAGATTTACCAGCACCGTTAGCTCCAATTAATCCGTAGCAATTTCCAGGTGTGAATTTTATGTTAACATCTTCAAAAAGTTTCTTGTCTGGAAATCTCATTGTTAGATTACTTGTAGAAATCATTTATAATTTTCCTCCTAATAAAAATTTAATCATTCGCTCTATTATAACATAAAGAATAAAAAAAACAAAATATATTTTGTCAAAAATAAAAAAAATCTTGATGATATTTAAAAATAATGGTATCATATAAACCTATGAAAAATATAAAATTTGAAGAGGAATTATGGTAAATATACTAACACCTTTAAAAATAAAAAATATAGAGATTAAAAATAGAGTTGTTCTTCCACCTCTTGTAAGATTTTCTATGATAGAAGATGACGGATATGTAACAGAAAAACTTCTTAAGTGGTACGAAAGTATCGCCCAAGATGGTGTAGGAATGATAATAGTTGAGGCTACCTGTGTAAGTTCTGACGGAAAACTTAGAGATAATCAACTTGGTATTTGGGACGATTCTTTTATAGAAGGACTTAGCAAAATAGCCGAAATTGGTAAAAAATATAAAATCCCTATGCTTATTCAAATTCATCACGCTGGTTTTGGAAAAAATATAAAAGATGTTGATGAAAAAATCCTTGATGATATTTTGGAAAAATTTGTTGAGGCTTTTGTAAGAGCTAAAAAAGCAGGTTTTGACGGAATAGAAATCCACGGGGCTCACACTTATCTTTTATCACAGCTTAACTCAAGACTTTGGAACACAAGAGATGATAAATATGGTGGAGATTTTCAAAGAAGAATGTATTTCAATAAAACTTTGATTGAAAGGACTAAGTATCTTTTCGATGATAATTTTATTCTTGGGTACAGACTTGGAGGAAATGAGCCAACAATAGAGGATAGCACTGAGATAGCAAAATATCTTGAAAGTTTGGGATTAGATTTAATTCATATTTCAAGTGGAATACCAGAAGAGAGATTTAGACAAGCTGCCAAAATAGATAATTTTCCAGAAAATTATCCAGAAGAAAAAGATTTTAATCTTGATTGGGTAATATATATGGGGGTAGAGATAAAAAAACATCTTCATATACCTGTTATCGGAGTGAGAAATATAAGGACAGAGGAACAAGTGAGCTATCTTGTAGAAAATAATCTTTTGGATATGGTAGCAGTAGGTAGAGCAATGATATTTACAAATCATTGGATGAGAAAAGCAAGAAAATCATATTTAAAGAGGGTAGAAAATGACACCAAATAGTATAGATATTTTTTGTGATGTAATAGATAACTTTGGAGATATTGGAGTAGTTTACCGTTTTGCCAAAGAGATGAAAATATTATACAGTGATGCAAGAATAAGAGTTATTCTTAACAAACTTGATGAACTTGTAAAAATAAATAAAGAGGCAGAAAAAGTAAATATCCAAGATATTAACGGAGTAACATATATATATGAAGATTTTTTCAAAAAAAACTTTTCTCAGTTTGGAGTTTCTGATATAATGATTGAGGCTTTTGGTTGCAATATCTTTGACGAGTATGTAGACGAGGCAAAAGAGAAATCAAAACTTTGGATAAATCTTGAATATCTTTCAGGAGAAAAATGGGTAGAAGATTTTCATCTTAACCAGTCTTTGATAAACTCTAAAACTTTAAAAAAGATTTTCTATATGCCAGGATTTTCTAAAAAAAGTGGTGGGGTCTTAATAGATTCTGAATTTTTAAAAAATAAAGAATATGGTTTAAATCATAGAGATGAGGTTTTAAAAGAATATTTTTCTGATATAGATTTTGAAGGAAAACTAGTTGGAACAGTATTTTCATATGAGAAAAATTTTGAAAATCTTTTGGATACTTTAAATCAACAAGAAAAAGAAACAGTTCTTATTCTTATGGGAGAGAAAACTCAAAATAGTTTTAAAAAATTTTTTGAAAAAAATTCATCAGGGGACTATATAAATTTTAAGAAATATGATAAAATATATCTGTATAATGCCAAATTCTTTTCACAAGAAGAATATGACAGGATTATACCAGCTGTGGATTTTAACTTTACGAGAGGAGAAGACTCAATAGTTAGAGCAATAACAGTAGGTAAACCTTTCTTGTGGCATATATATCTTCAAGATGATAAAGTTCATATGACAAAACTTAGAGCTTTCTTAGATAGATTTTTAGAAAGTGTTACTCTAAATAATGAAGAAAGACAAGTTATAAAAAAATATTTTAAACTTTTGGAAGATTATAATGATAGAAGTTCGAATTCTTTTGAAAAAGGGAAAGAGGATTATAGAGTTTTCTTTGAGAAGTTTGATATTATAAATAAAGTTTGCAAAGAATACAGTGAGTTTTTAATAAACAACTGCAATTTAACAAAAAAATTATATAAATATATAAAAGAAATTTAAAGGGGGACAAAATGAAATTTGCTCAAGAATTAAGACAAGGATCAACTATCAAAATAGGAAATGATCCATTTATCGTATTAAAGGCAGAGTACAACAAATCTGGAAGAAATGCTGCGGTAATGAAATTAAAAATGAAAAACTTAATAGCTGGAAACATCGTGGATACTGTTTTAAAAGCTGACGAAAAAATGGACGATATCAGATTAGATAAAGTTAAATGTATCTATTCTTACAACGATGGAACTAACTATATCTTCTCTAACCCAGAAACTTGGGATCAAATCGAATTATCAGCTGAAGATTTAGGAAACGCTTTAAACTACTTAGAAGAAGAAATGGAAGTTGAAGTTGTTTACTACGAATCTACTCCAGTTGCAGTAGAATTACCTACATTTGTTGAAAGACAAATCGAATACACAGAACCAGGATTAAGAGGAGATACTACTGGTAAAGTATTAAAACCAGCTAAATTAAACACTGGATTTGAAGTACAAGTTCCTTTATTCGTTGAACAAGGTGAATGGATTAAAATAGACACTAGAACTGACGAATATGTTGAAAGAATCAAAAAATAGTTTATAAATTTTTAAGGCTCGGAATTTCCGAGCCTTTTTTCTATATTATGATTATTGATTATAAAATTTCTCTACCCTCAAGAGCTTTTGCTATAGTGGCATTATCGGCGTACTCAATATTTCCTCCCATAGGAATACCGCTAGCAAGTTTTGATACAGTAACTCCAAAAGGTTTTAAAAGTTTTGTAAGATATAAAACAGTAGTTTCTCCCTCTAAATCAGAACTTAGAGCAAAAATAACTTCTTTTATATCATCAGTTGTAATTCTCTCCAAAAGAGATTTTATATTAAGTTTATCTGGTGTAACTCCATCAAGAGGAGCAATTTTTCCATTTAATATATGATAAACTCCGTTAAATTTTCCAGTTTTTTCAAGATTTATAATATCTCTTGAATCTTCCACCACACAGATAGTTTTGTGATCCCTTGTATTATCATCACAAATATCACAAGTATCATTTTCACTAAAGTTTCCACATACTTTACATTTTTTTACAAGAGTTTTGCAATCTTTTAGAGCTTTGGCAAAATCTTCAACAGTTTTTTCATCGGAGTTCATTATATAAAAAGCAAGACGTGTAGCCGATTTTCTTCCAATCCCGGGAAGTTTATTAAATTCATCTATTAAAATTTCTAAATGTTTTGCACTCATTTTTATCCTTTCATAAATTTAAAAATAAAATATAATTTTCTTACATTTTATAATAGAAAAAAAATTTTTGCAATTTAATTATTGGAGAAACCACTATATATTGAAAAAATGTGAATTTTATGATAAGATAATGGAAAGAGAAAGAAGTAATTAGTATAAATGTTTTAGGAGGAAAGATGGGATTTTTTGATAAACTTTTTGGTAGAAAAAAGAAAGAGGAAAAAGAAGAGATAATTGAGCAAAAAGAAGAGGTAGTTGAAAAAGTTTCTGAAGAATCTCAAATTAAAGAAGAAGTTTTAGTTGAAGAGGAGAAGGTTGTTGTTCAACCAGAGCCTACACCAGAAGTAGTAACTAAAGAAGAAATTAATATAGATGAAGAAAAAAAATCTGACGAGAAAGAAGGAAATTCTTTAGTTAAAGAGAATATTCAAGAAAGAGTAGAAGTTATTGAAGCACCGAAAAAAGAAGTGGAAGCAACTGAGAAGAAAGGTTTCTTTACAAGTCTAAAAGAAAAACTATTTAGAACTAGAGAGGGACTTTTCAAAAAGATAAAAAACATCTTTTCTGGAAGAACTACTATTGATGCAGACCTTTATGAAGAATTAGAGGAACTTTTAATCCAATCTGATATTGGATTTGATATGACTGTAAAAATTGTTAGTGCTTTAGAAAAAGAAGTTGGAAAAAGAGGAATAACTAATCCAGAAGATATATATGAAGTTTTAAAAGATGTAATGACAAAATTCTTAATTACAGAAGGGAATGAACTTGATATAGTTGATGGAGAGTTAAATGTAATCTTAGTTGTTGGGGTAAATGGTGTTGGAAAAACAACTACTATTGGAAAATTAGCCAAAAAATACAAATCTCAAGGAAAAAAAGTTATAGTTGGAGCTGCAGATACATTCAGAGCTGCTGCAATCGAACAGCTTGAAGAATGGGGACAAAGAGCAGGAGTAGAAATAGTAAAGAAAGAACAGGGAAGTGATCCAGGAGCAGTTGTATTTGACGCTATCCAAGTAGCTCAAGATAAGAAAGCTGATCTACTAATAATAGATACTGCTGGAAGATTACATAACAAAAGCAATCTTATGAAAGAGCTAGAAAAAATCAATAACATAATTCAAAAGAAATTAGGACATACTAGATATGAGTCTATCTTAGTAATAGACGGAACTACTGGTCAAAACGGACTTTCACAGGCAAAAATATTTAACGAAGTTACAAAACTAACTGGATTTATCGTTACAAAACTTGATGGTACTGCAAAAGGTGGAATAGTTTTCAGTATTTCTGAAGAGATAAAAAAACCTATAAAGTACATTGGAGTTGGAGAAAAAATCGAAGATCTAAGGGAGTTTAATGTAAAAGACTACATCGATGCAATATTTGATTAAAAATTTTTTTAGAAATTACAATAATAGTTAACAAAAAAATAAAAAAATGTTGTAAATAGTCGGAAAATTTGTTAATATATATGTGAAAGATTTTATGATGTGTTTAATACTGTTTAACAGTAAAATATCAAAAATAAGTTAAAGTGAACCTTAAGGAGGACTAAAAGTGAGTTTTTTAGGAAAAGTAAGAAAAAGAGCTTTACAAGCTTATAGTAGAATCGTTCTACCAGAAGCAACAGATGAAAGAGTATTAAGAGCAACAGCTGAAATTTTAAAAGAAAAATTAGCACGTCCGGTATTAATTGGAAATCCAGAAAAAATAGCTTTAGACGCTAAAGCTTATGAAATTTCTTTAGAAGGAGCTAAAATAGTAGATCCAGCTAACTTCGAAAGAATGGACGAATATGCTCATAAATTCGCTGAAATGAGAGCTAAAAAAGGAATGACTTTTGAAAAAGCTAAAGAAATATTAACAACAGATGTAAACTTTTTAGGAGCTATGCTTGTAAAAATGGGAGATGCTGACGGAATGGTATCAGGATCTTTATCTCCAACAGCTAACGTATTAAGAGCTGGAATCCAAGTTATAGGAACTAAACCAGGAGTAAAAACAGTTTCTTCTGTATTCGTAATGGAATTAACTCAAAAACAAGATTTATTCGGAAGCGTATTATTATTTGGAGACTGTTCAGTAATTCCAAGACCAACTTCTGAACAATTAGCAGATATCGCTACTTCAGCAGCTGAAACAGCTGAAACAATCGCAGGTATCAACCCTAGAGTAGCACTTTTAACATTCTCAACTAAAGGATCTGCAAACCATGAGTGTGTAGACTTAGTTAAAAATGCAGGAGCTATCTTAAGAGAAAGAAAAGTTGGATTCAGATTTGACGATGAATTACAAGCTGACGCAGCTATAGTTAAATCAATAGGAGAAATCAAAGCTCCATTATCTGACGTATCTGGAAACGCTAACGTATTAATATTCCCAACTCTAGCAGCTGGAAATATCGGATACAAATTAGTTCAAAGATTAGCAGGAGCTAATGCTTACGGACCAATCATTCAAGGTCTAGCTTCACCTATCAATGACTTATCAAGAGGATGTTCTGCAGAAGACATCGTAGTATTAACAGCTGTAACTTCAGCTCAAGCTTGTGCTATGTGTGGAGTAGAATAATCAATTAACTTAATAAAAGATAAAAAAAGATAAGAAATCCATAAAAAAATATTATTGAGGAGTGTATTAATGAAAGTATTAGTAATAAACTGTGGAAGTTCATCATTAAAATATCAATTATTAAATCCTGAAAATGGAGAAGTTTTTGCAAAAGGATTATGTGAAAGAATAGGTATCGAAGGTTCTAGAATGGAATATGAAGTACCAGCTAAAGATTTCGAAAAAGAATTCTTAAGTCCAATGCCTACACATAAAGAAGCATTAACTTTACTTATAAACACTTTAACTGACAAAGAAATCGGAGTTGTAGCATCAGTTGACGAAGTTGACGCTATCGGACACAGAGTTGTTCACGGTGGAGAAGAATTCGCTAAATCTGTTTTATTAACTCCAGAAGTATTAAAAGGAATAGAAGCAAACAATGAGTTAGCACCACTTCACAACCCAGCTAACTTAATGGGAATTGAAACTTGTATGGAACTTATGCCAGGAAAACCTAACGTTGGTGTATTCGACACAGCTTTCCACCAAACAATGCCAGCAAAAGCATTTATGTACGCATTACCATATGAGGATTATAAAGAATTAAAAGTAAGAAAATATGGATTCCACGGAACATCTCACAAATTTGTTTCTGAAGAATGTATAAAAGCATTAGGAAATCCAGAACATTCAAAAATAATCGTTTGCCACTTAGGAAATGGAGCATCTATATCAGCTGTTAAAGATGGAAAATGTATAGATACGTCTATGGGACTTACTCCATTACAAGGTGTAATGATGGGAACTAGATGTGGAGACATCGACCCAGCAGCAGTTCTATTCATCAAAGGAAAAAGAAACCTTTCTGATAAAGAAATGGATGCAAGATTAAATAAACAATCAGGAATTTTAGGAGTTTATGGAAAATCTTCTGACTGCAGAGACATGGAAAATGGAGTTGCTGAAGGAGACGAAAGAGCAATACTTGCAGAACAAATGTTCATCTATAAAATTAGAGCTTATGTAGGAAACTATGCTGCTCAATTAGGTGGATTAGATGCAATATGCTTCACTGGAGGAATCGGAGAAAATGCAGCAGGTGTAAGAGCTGGTGTAGTTGAAGGATTAGAATTCATGGGAGTTAAATTAAACCACGAAGTAAACTCAGTTAGAAAAAAAGGAACTGTTGATTTATCAGCAGCAGATTCTAAAGTTAAAATCTTCAAAATCCAAACAAATGAAGAATTAGCAATAGCAAGAGATACATTTGAAATAGTATCTAAATAATTAATTAGCCAAAAACAAAACACAAAATAGATCAAACTTAAAAAAGTCAAGGGAGGAAACAAAATGGCAAAAAAAATGCAAACTATGGATGGTAACCAAGCTGCGGCTTATGCATCATATGCGTTTACAGAAGTAGCAGGAATATACCCAATAACTCCATCATCACCAATGGCAGAATATACTGACGAATGGGCAGCAAAAGGAATGAAAAACATATTTGATGTACCAGTTAAATTAGTAGAAATGCAATCAGAAGCAGGAGCTGCTGGAACAGTTCACGGATCATTAGTAGCAGGGGCTTTAACTACTACTTATACTGCTTCTCAAGGGTTATTATTAAAAATACCTAACATGTACAAAATAGCAGGAGAATTATTACCAGGAGTTATTCACGTATCTGCTAGAGCACTATCAACTCACGCTCTATCAATCTTCGGTGACCACCAAGATATATATGCAGCTAGACAAACTGGATTTGCAATGTTCTGTACTAACTCTGTTCAAGAAGTTATGGACTTAGCAGGAGTTGCTCACTTATCAGCAATCAAATCTAGCGTACCTTTCATGCATTTCTTTGATGGATTCAGAACTTCTCATGAAATTCAAAAAGTTGAAGTTATGGATTATGAAGTATTCAAAAACTTAATCGATATGGAAGCTGTAGAAAAATTCAGAAAAAGAGCTTTAAACCCTGAATTCCCAGTTTCTAAAGGATCAGCTCAAAACGATGACATCTACTTCCAAGGAAGAGAAGCTCAAAATAAATTCTACGATGCAGTTCCAGATATCGTAAACCACTACATGGGAGAAATCTCAAAAGTAACTGGAAGAGACTACAAACCATTTAACTATGTAGGACATCCAGAAGCTGAAAGAGTAATCGTTGCAATGGGATCTGTTTGTGAAGCAGCAGAAGAAGTTGTTGATTACTTAGTAGCACAAGGAGAAAAAGTTGGTTTAGTAAAAGTTCACTTATACAGACCATTCTCTTCTAAATATTTCTTCGACGTATTCCCTAAAACAGCTAAAAAAGTTGCTGTATTAGACAGAACTAAAGAATCAGGATCAATCGGAGAACCATTATACTTAGACGTAAGAGCTCTATTCTACGGAATGGAAAACGCTCCAGTAATCGTTGGAGGAAGATACGGACTTTCTTCTAAAGACACTACTCCAGCTCAAATCTTCGCAGTATATGATGAATTAACAAAAGACGAACCTAAAAATGGATTCACAATTGGTATCGAAGATGACGTTACATTCACATCTTTACCATTAACTAACCATACAGTTGTTTCTCAACCAGGACTAAAAGGATGCTTATTCTTTGGATTAGGATCTGACGGTACAGTTGGAGCAAACAAAAACTCAATAAAAATCATCGGAGACAAAACAGACTTATATGCTCAAGCTTACTTCGCATATGACTCTAAAAAATCAGGAGGAGTTACTAGATCTCACTTAAGATTTGGTAAAGAACCAATCAAATCTACATATCTATTAAACGCTCCTTCATTCGTTGCATGTTCAGTACCAGCTTATGTTGGACAATATGACATGATCAACAACTTAAAAGATGGTGGAACATTCTTATTAAACTGCGTATGGGATAAAGATGAAGTATTAACTCACATCCCTAACGACTTCAAAAAATTATTAGCTGAGAAAAATGCTAAATTCTATATCATCAACGCAACTAAACTTGCTAAAGAAATCGGATTAGGAAACAGAACTAATACAATAATGCAATCTGCATTCTTCAAATTAGCTGACATTATCCCATTCGAAGAAGCTCAAGGATATATGAAAGATTATGCTAAAAAATCTTATGCTAAAAAAGGTGACGACATCGTTAAATTAAACTGGGACGCTATCGACGTTGGAGCTGACGGATTAGTTGAAATCGCTGTTGACCCAGCTTGGAAAGATTTAGCAGTTGAAGAAAAAGCATGTTCAGAAGAATGTTGTTCAGCTTGTGGATGTGGATGCGAAGATAAAACTAAAGCATATGCTGAAAAAATCTCTTATCCAGTTAACCACGTAAGAGGATATGACTTACCAGTTTCTGCATTTGAAGGATATGAAGACGGAACTATGGAAAACGGATTAGCAGCTTACGAAAAAAGAGGAGTTGCAGTAATGGTTCCAGAATGGCAAATGGCTAACTGTATCCAATGTGGACAATGTGCTTACGTATGTCCTCACGCAGCAATCAGACCATTCTTATTAGATGAAGCTGAAGTTGCAAATGCTCCAGAAATGGAATTAGCTAACCCTATCGGAAAAGGATTCGAAGGATTAAAATATAGAATGCAAGTATCAGTAATGGATTGTACTGGATGTGGATCTTGTGCTGAAGTTTGTCCAGCTAAAGAAAAAGCTCTAGTAATGGTACCTATCGATACAGCTAAAGAAAACAAAGAAGATGTAAAAGCTGAATATCTATACAGCAAAGTAACTTACAAAGATGGATTAGTTGCTAAAAACACAGTTAAAGGATCTCAATTTGCTCAACCATTATTCGAATTCAACGGAGCTTGTCCAGGATGTGGAGAAACTCCATACTTAAAAACAATAACTCAATTATTCGGAGAAAATATGATGGTAGCTAACGCAACTGGATGTTCATCAATTTACTCTGGATCATCTCCTTCAACTCCATACTGTAAAAACGCTGAAGGACACGGACCATCTTGGGGATCTTCATTATTTGAAGACAACGCTGAGTATGGAATGGGAATGCACGTTGCAGTAGAAGCTTTAAGAGATAGAATCCAAACTGAAATGGAAAAATCTATGGATAAAGTTGGAGAAGAAGTAGCTGCTCTATTCAAAAAATGGATAGAAAACAGAAATTCTTCTAAAGTAACTAGAGAAGTTAAAGACCAATTAGTTCCAATGTTAGAAGCTTGTGGATGTGATGTAGCAAAAGAAATCTTAGCTCTAAAACAATACCTAGTTAAAAAATCTCAATGGATAATCGGTGGAGACGGATGGGCTTATGACATCGGTTATGGAGGATTAGACCACGTATTAGCAACTAACGAAGACGTTAACGTAATCGTTCTAGATACAGAAGTTTACTCTAACACAGGAGGACAAGCTTCTAAATCAACTCCTACAGGAGCAATCGCTAAATTCGCTGCTGCTGGTAAAGCATTCAAGAAAAAAGACCTTGCTGCAATAGCTATGTCTTATGGACACATCTATGTAGCTCAAGTTTCTATGGGAGCTAACCAACAACAATACTTAAAAGCTATAGCTGAAGCTGAAGCTCACCAAGGACCTTCATTAATCATAGCTTATGCACCATGTATCAACCACGGAATCAGAAAAGGAATGAACAAATCTCAATTAGAGATGAAACTTGCTACTGAATGTGGATACTGGCCAATCTTCAGATACAACCCAGCATTAGAAGCAGAAGGTAAAAACCCATTAACAATAGACTGTAAAGAACCTAACTGGGATAAATATGAAGAATACTTATTAGGTGAAGTAAGATATGCTACACTTAAAAAAGCTAATCCAGCTCAAGCTGATGAATTATTCAGAAGAAACAAAGCTGACGCTCAAAGAAGATGGAAACAATATCAAAGAATGTTATCTATGGACTTCTCTAAATAATTAAGCTTTATTAAAAGAGTATAATCTTAAATAATTAATAATAATTTTGGGATCGATTATATCGGTCCCAATTTATTATTTAACAAGGAGATAAGAATGTTTACAAGAACAAGAAGATTAAGACAGAATGGAATATTAAGAGAGATGGTAAGAAATATTACTATCAATCTAGACCAATTTATATACCCAATTTTTGTAGAAGAAGGGACAAATATTAAAGAAGAAATACCTTCTATGCCAAATCAATATAGATATTCTATAGATATGCTTTCAGAAGAATTAAAAGAATTAAAAGACCTAGGAATAAAATCTCTTTTATTGTTTGGTATTCCTAAAATAAAAGATGAAGTTGGAAGTGAAGCATACAACGATAATGGAATAGTTCAAGAAGCTGTAAGATATATTAAGAAAAACTTTCCAGAATTTTTGATAGTAACAGATGTTTGTATGTGTGAATATACTTCTCATGGACATTGTGGAATTTTGAATGGAAATGATGTAAATAATGATGTAACTCTAAATTATCTAGCTAAAATAGCTGTATCTCATGTTAAAGCTGGAGCAGATATTGTAGCTCCTTCTGATATGATGGACGGAAGAATACAAGCTATAAGAGAAGCATTAGATAAGAATGGATATATTAATACTCCTATAATGGCTTACAGTGTAAAATATGCGTCAAGTTATTATGGACCATTTAGAGATGCAGCTGATTCAGCTCCAAGTTTTGGAGATAGAAAAACATATCAAATGGATTTTAGAAATTCTAAAGATTATAAAAGAGAGGTCATAGCTGATACAGAGGAGGGAGCTGACTTTATAATGGTAAAACCAGCACTACCTTATCTTGATGTTATAAAAGTGGTATCAGAGGAAACAAATCTACCTGTGGTAGCTTATAATGTAAGCGGAGAATATTCTATGGTAAAAGCTGCTAGTTTAAATGGTTGGGTAGATGAGAAAAAAATTGTTATGGAAAATATGTATGCTATAAGAAGAGCTGGGGCAGATATAATTATTAGCTATCATACAAAAGATATAGCAAAATGGGTACAAAATGGAGAGATAAAATTATAATGGATATAAATAGTTTCGCTGTGATTGGAATATCTCATTTAGAGTATGATACAGAAAAAAGAGAAAGATTTATATCTAAAAAACCAGAAACTTTTATAAATGATTTGAAAGAGATGGGAATAATCAAAGGATATGTCAGTCTAATAACTTGTTTAAGAATAGAATTTTATTTAGATTTTGGAGATAATTCAATAGATACTTTTATTGAATCAGAAAAATTTAATAAATTCTTTCAAGGGGAAAATATTTTTATAAAAAAAGGGTACGAAGCAGTTGAGTATCTTTTTAAAGTAGGTTGTGGATTTTACTCGGTAATAAAAGGAGAAGATCAAATACTTGCTCAGATAAAAAAAGGTTATCAAGATTCATTGGAGAAAAATATCAGTTCAAAATTTTTAAATGTTATATTTAATAAAGGGATTGAACTTGGAAAAAAGTTTAGAACAGAAAGTCAAATATCACATAATGCCCTATCCCTAGAAGCAATCTCACTTAAATTTATAAAAGATGAGATTGAAAGTATTAAAGATAAAAAAGTTTTAATCTTGGGAATAGGAGATTTAGCACAGAGTATACTGCATCTTTTAGTAAAAGAAGATGTAAAAAATATAACTATTACTAATAGAACTTATCATAAAGCTTTGGAAATAAAAAATATCTATGAAGATGTCAGTGTAATAGGATTTGATAAGAAAAATCAAGCAGTGGCTAATTCAGATATTATAATAAGCGTTACTTCAGCACCACATCTAGTTTTAAAAAGAGATGAATTGGAAAATTATTTAGACAAAGATAAAAGATATGTATTTTTAGATCTTGCAGTTCCAAGAGATATAGATGAAAGGTTGCAAGAGTTAGATAAGGTTTGTTTATTTAATTTAGATGATGTTTGGTCAGTTTATAATAAGAATGTTAAGAATAGAGAAGATATTTTAAATCGTTTTGAATATATGATATATGAGCAGATAGAAAATTTGAATAAATGGTTTAGATGGAAAAATAAAATGGAGAGCTAATTAAAAACTCTCCATTTTTTAGTTTAATTTTTATGTTTTTTCTTTAATTTTTCAAGTAGATCCTCTTTTACTGGTAAATCTTCAACATATAGTCTAGGAATAACTCTTTCCATAGGAAGAATACCAACTGACATTGCAATACCAGAAGGTAAAGACATTCTAAATGTCTTTAAGTAAGAAAGCATCTCATCAACATATTGTTCAGGGATAGTTAAAAGGAAGATACAATCTGTACCGGGCCAAGTATTACAGTTTTTATGTTTTAATTTATCACTCCAAACAGTTTCAACTTTTCTATGAATTCCATAAAGGTAGAAACCAATCTCATCAAAGAACTCTTCAAGTCTTGCTTTTTGAGCCTCATTAATATAAACCATAAGCATTCTGTAGTGTAAAAACTCTTCTCTCATAATAATTCTTCCCTCCTCAAGATATTTTAGTAATTAGTATATTTATGAAGGAAGAATAGATTTGATATTTATAATCAAATCCCTCTTCCAAAATTTTTAATAATATTTATTACTAATCTTTAGAATCTTTTATTTTAATATTCTAACTAAAATTTATATTTCCTTTTTATTTTTTAGATTTTCTTTTTTCTTCATACATTTCAGCTTTTTTATCCATTTTTTCTCTTAGAGGAGCTATTAATTTTTTAATAAATCCAAGAACTTTGTTGTTCATATCTTCAACCAAAGTATAAAGAACAGGGATAACTACTAGAGTTAATAATGTAGAGAATGAAAGTCCAAACATAACTGTTACAGCCATTCCTCTATAGATTTCAGAACCTTCTCCAATTCCTAAAGCAAGTGGTAACATACCAAATACAGTAGTCATTGTAGTCATTAGAATTGGTCTAAGTCTTGTTCTACAAGATTCAATAACAGCTTCAGCTCTCTCAACACCTCTTTCTCTTGTTATATTGATAAAGTCAATAAGAACGATGGCGTTGTTAACAACGATACCAGCTAGCATTATTATACCAACCATAACCATTATATCAATAGGTTGTCTAAATGTAACAAGTCCTATTAAGATACCAATGAAAGCTAATGGGAATGAACCTAAGATAATTACAGGTAACACAAAGTTTTCAAATTGAGATGCAAGTAGTGCATATATTAAGAATAATGATATTCCAAGAGCTGCTCCCAATTGTCCAGATGCGTCTTGTAAGTTTTCAGAATCTCCACCGAATTTATAAGAAACTGTACTAGGTGGGTTAGTTTCATTAAATGCTTTTACAAGTTCATTTTGAATAGCAACTAATCCAGGACCACCATCGTTAACAGAAACAGAAACTGTATAAATTCTATCTTGTTTATTAATTTCTGATGAACCTTCAACCACTTTGATATCAGCTACGTCAGAAACTTTTACGAATTCATTATCACCAATTTTTATATTTAAGTTAGATAAATCTGATATACTACTTCTTAATTCTTTAGGAAGTCTTACTAAAATATCAATTTCTTCTGTACCAGTTTTAACAGTAGTAGTATTTCCTCTATCTCCTCCTAATATGAAGTAACTAATTGTTTGTCCAACAGTGATAGGGTTGATACCATATGCTTGTATTTTTTCTCTGTTAAGAATAATTCTAGCTTCTGGGTTACCTGGGTCTAAAGATGAAGTAATATCAACAGCACCTTCAAAGTTTTTAATCTTGTCAGCAACTTGTTTACCAATTTCTTTTAACTCATCATAGTTAGGTCCCATTATGTTAATTTCAACGTCTCTTTGAGGAGCACTCATAGCAAAGTTTTCTGATAAACTGATTCTTGTATCAGGAATTTTTTCTACAAGAGGTCTTATTCTATCAATGATTTCAAATACAGATGTATCTCTTGTATCTTTTTTACCAACGTCAACGTTTATAGATATAGTATTGTTAGTGATAAAGTCAAAGTAGTATTTTGTATCAGGATCTTCTTTAACAATATCTTCTATTTGATTAGCTATATCTTGAGATTTTGCTATATCAAGTCCATTTCCTAATTCGGCAACTATAGAATATCTTCCTTGGTCTTGTTTAGGCATGAATTCTACTTTTAAGAAGTTCATACAAGTACCAACAGTAACAAAGAAAGTAACTATAGTGATAAGAACTACTTTTAATCTGTTAGTAACAGCCCAAGTGATGATAGATAGATATTTAGCTTTAACACCAGCAAAGAATTTACCTTCACTTGTGATATTTACTTTATTACTTAAGAACTTACTAGCTATCATAGGCATTAAAGTTAATGAAACTATTAAAGCTGCTAAGTTTGAGAATATAATTGAAAGTGACATGTCACGGAATATCTCTCTTGCAATACCAGGTATAAATAATATAGGTATAAATACAACCATTGTAGTAAGAGATGATGCAATGATAGACATTGTAACCTCAGTAGTACCGTTATCAGATGCTTCAATAACTGGAGAGTGTAACTCTGTCATATGACGATAAATATTATCTATAACAACAACTGAGTTGTCTGTAAGCATTCCAACCCCAAGTGATAATCCCATTAAAGAGATAAGGTTGATACTTGTTCCACTAAATGAAAGGAATGCAAATGTAAACATAATTGATACTGGAAGAGCTAGAGATATAAGTAATGTAGCTCTTATATTTTTTAAGAATACTAATAAAACTATTGTTGCAAGAACAAGGGCTTGTAAAGCACTTGAACTGATACTTGAAATAGATTTTGTAATGTCTTCAGATGTATCAAGTAGTACTGTAAAATCAGTTCCTGGAGGCATTATAGGTTTTAAGTCTTCAAAGGCTTTATTAACACCTTTATTAAGATCTATTGTACTTCCGTCAGCAGATTTTTCTACTGCAACAACGATACCTTCTTTTTGGTTTAAGAATCCTAAGTCAGTAAAGTCTTCTGTAGTAAGAACTACTTCAGCTACGTCAGATACTCTTAATGAGTTACCATTACTATGGATTACTAAGTTTTTAATCTCATCTATGTAGTTTGTTTCACCCATAAATCTACCAACGATTTGTTTGCTACCTGTGTTGATAGTACCTAGAGGTAAGTTTTTACTAGAATAAGAGATTATATTATAAAGTTCCATAGGTGATAAATTATAAGCTGATAATTTATCAGGATTAATTTGTAATTGGATTTGTTTTTGTGGGTTGCCGAAAACCTTAACTTGTCCAATACCTTTTAAAGATTCTAGTCTTGGTTTTAAATATTCATCAACGAAACTTCCCATTTCACTTCTACTTTTACCAGTAAACATAGCAACCATTGTTAAGTTACCTGCTCCAGCTTCTACTTTTCTGGCAACTGGTGTATCGGCGTCATCTGGTAAATCGTTTGTGATTCTTGATATCTCTCTTTGGATATCTGTTACTTTATCGTCAGCATCAATACCGAAATCAAATTCTACAACAACAGTAGATTGACCGAAAGCTGATGTTGATGTTATCTTATCAATACCTTCAATGTTAGGTAAAACTTCTTCAATTTTTTTTGTTACTTGTGTTTCAACGTCTTCTGGAACAGCTCCATTCCAAGAAGTTGTAACTGTTACAACTGGAATATCCATATTGGGTAAAAGCTCAGATTTCATTGTTAACATAGCAATAAGTCCTATGAAAATCATAGAAATCATAAGCATTGTAGTTGCAACGGGTCTACGAATTGACAAACCTGCTAATGTCATTTTTCCCTCCTAATTATTTAGTTTCTTTAGTAGTTGTGCTTGGATTAGATTCGCTAATTTTGTTACCATCTTCAAGTCCGAATAGTCCTTTTACAACAACTTTATCTCCTGTTTTAATATCTTTAGAAGAAATAACAGTGTATTTAGAGTCTTGAGCTCCAGTTTGAACTTCAACTCTTCTTGCAACTCCATCTTTTACAACAAATATATAACTTAATAAGTCTCTTATGAATATACTTTCATCTGGTACAGACATAGCAGAAACTTTTCCAACTGGAATAGTTACATAAGAGTACATACCATCTTTAATAAGATTGTCAGTATTTTTTACACCGATTTTTAATTTATATTTTTTAGTATTAGATTCAGCAATTGGGTTGATTTCTAATATTTGTCCATCAAGAGTTTTTCCGATAGCAGGAATTTCTATTGATAATGGTCCACCAACTTTAACTTGTCCAAGCCATTCAGCAGGGAAACCAACATAAGATTCCATAAGTTCGTCATCAATTACTGTAAATATAGTAGCGTTTCCTTCTACTTCATTTCCAACTTTACCAAAAAGATTTCCAACAACACCATCTATATCAGCTCTTCTAAATAATTTGTCATAATTATTTTTAGCTACATCAAAATTAGCTTTTGCAGTAGAATAAGCATTTTCATATTCTACATATTCTAAGTATGATATAAGTTGTTCATCATATAATCTTTTGAATTTATTGTAGTTATTTCTAGCTACATTGTATAGAGATTTTGAAGAATTGTAAGTAGCTTCTGTGTCAGCATCAGAAAGTTTCATTACAACTTCACCTTTTTTAACATGTTCTCCATTTTTTTTGAATATTTGTTCTATTGTTCCACCTTTTTCAGTAGTGTGATCAACTTTGAATTCTGGTTCAAGTATAGCGTCACTTCTGAAAGTTTGGCTTAGTTCTCTTACTTGAACAGGTTCTGTTACAACGTATTTAGGTTTTTCAACTACCTCAACTTTTTCCTTTTTCTTTCCACACCCAAGGAACATAAATGCAGAAATTAGAGATAAACAAAGTATTTTTTTCATATATATCCTCCATTTAAAATTTTTAATATACTTAGGTTTATTAGATTATAAGAGATCTATAAGTTTCAAATGCCAATAAATAATCAGTTTCAGCAGAATTATAATTCATTTGAGCAGTTCTATATTGAGCTTCAGAATTTAGATAATCTTGAGTGGATAAAAGCCCAGCTTCATATCTCTTAGTATCTATTTGATAGTTTTCTCTAGAGGCTTCTAGGGAACTTCTCATAGCTTCTCTATATTTTTCAAGTCTTAAAACTTCGCTATAAGCAGTAGTTAAATTAATTTCGATATTGTCTTGAGTGATAGAATTGTTAAGTTCTTCTATTTTATAATTTTCTTTAGCCACTCTGTAAGCATCTATTCCGCTACCAAAACTAAATAGTTCCCAATCAACTTGAACTCCACCTCTCCATTCTTCATCATGGAAAACATCACTAGAATGAAGTCTTTCAGTTCCACCATAACTTGCAAAAGCAGAAACTTTAGGAAGATTATCACTGAAAGCTACCATTTTTTCAGCCTTAGAATATTCTACTTTATTTTTAGCAATTAAAGCATTTAAACTTTGATTTTTAGCTGTTATCATATCTTTATCAAAGTTTATATTTTCACTTAGATTTGTAGGGATAACTAAATCTTTTAAATCTATATCTTCTGATTCAGGAATTCCAAGTTCTGTTTTTAAATTTTTCTTTTCAGTGGCGATAGAGCTTTGAACTTTAACTATTTGAGATTCGATATCAAGTAATGAGTATTCTGTTTTTAAAAGATCAGCTTTAATGATTAAACGTTCTTTTAATTTTTTCTCTTGTAGTTTCATTCTTGCTTCTAACTCTTTTTGTGAGCTTTTTAAAGCTTCTAAGTTATTTTCATATTTGATGATGTTACTATAAAGAGATATTACTTTTATTCTAGTATTAACTTTTTCTTTTAAGAAAGAGTAATCTAAAATATTTTTTTGAGCGTTAGCTCCCTTAATCCCACCAAGTATAGCTCCACCTTGGAAAAGAGGATAAGTAGCTATAATTTTACTAGTATATCCATCTTTACTAATATCTTCATGTTTTTCTGTTAATTTTCTTCCATACACAACATTTTTATGAGAGTGTTCATTTCTGCTGTATGTACCTTGGTAAGCAACAGTAGGTAAAGCATACTTAAATGCTTGAGAAAGATTAAGTTCTCCTATCTTTTTATTTCTTTCTGCGATTTGAATATTTTTGCTATTAGTAAGAGATAAATCAATTGCTTGTTCTAGATCAAGAGTTCTAGCAAAAGATGCAGCACTTAGTAATAGAAATATTCCCAGTGTTTTTTTCATAAAGAATATCACCTCTTATATTTAAAATTTTATTTTCTTATTATTTTCATAGCGATTTTAGTTAAAAAATCAACTTCTTTTTTTAAATTAATGCTTTCTAAAGATTTTTTTACCTGTAAAGGTGTTGGATTTTTAGAAGAGTCATTATTATAACTAGAAACAAAAGGATTAAACTTTTGTTCATAAAAAGTGTCTACAAGATTACAAATGATAATAGAACATTTTTCTAATTCATCTTCATCTGCTACATCTATCACATCAAGATATTTTTCTAGGATTTTTTTCACTCCTCTATATTTTAGAGGAGCATTTGCTCCTAAAAATTGTCTTATTTTCTTTCCTAAAGAGTTTATATTTTTTAGTAGATTCATAAGAAGTAGGAAAAATTCAGGCTCTTTAGCTGGAACTGATAAAGCGTGTAAAAAATATTTTCTTAGAGTTTCTTCTAGTGAAGACTCCAAAGCTATAATTTCATTAACTTCTACTTTAAGTTGAGAAATTTTGTTAAAGACAATTGCTAATATAAATTCATCTTTAGATTTGAAATAAGTATAGAAACTTCCCTTGGCTATTCCCATCTTTGAAGTGATGTCTTGAATACTTGTGTTAAGATACCCTTTTTCTATGATAAGTTTAGTACCAGTGGATATTATTTCCTCCCTTTTTTTACAACTTTTCAATTTTTTCTCTCCCCCCTGACTGTATGGTCATTATCACAAAGTAGTATACTATAAAATGACCAATAAGTCAATGGATTTTTACAAAAATTTAACAGTGAAATATTATTATAAATTAAAGAAAAATATAAGGATAGTATTTTGGAATAGAACATACAAAAAAATCAAAAAATATATTTTTTAACATATTTTACAATTCAAAATTTTAAAATATGTATTTAGTGTTATAAAATTAAAATTAGTAAAAAAGAGAGTAGAAAAATCCACTCTCTCAATGATTAAATTATGTCTTTAGAATAAGAATAAGATTAATAGTTAACGGCTCTAACTCTAAAGTATGCTTGTGGGTGGTTGCATACTGGACATACTAGAGGAGCTTCAGTTCCAACGTGTAAGTGTCCACAGTTTCCACATTCCCAAACTTGGATATCTAATTTTTTGAAAACTTCTTTATTTTCAATATTAGCTAATAATTTTCTATATCTTTCTTCGTGTTCTTTTTCTATTTTAGCAACACCTTCCATAACTTTAGCTATGTCTTCAAATCCTTCTTCTCTAGCTTCTTTTGCGAAAGTTGCATACATATCTGTCCACTCATAATTTTCTCCAGCAGCAGCATCTTTTAAGTTTTCTACTGTAGAAGGCATTCCTCCATGAAGAAGTTTGAACCAAAGCTTAGCATGCTCTTTTTCATTGTTAGCAGTAGTTTCAAATAATTCAGCTATTTGTACATATCCTTCTTTTTTTGCTTTAGAAGCATAATATGTATATTTGTTTCTTGCTTGAGATTCTCCAGCAAAAGCAGTCCATAGATTTTTTTCTGTTTTAGTTCCTTTTAATTCCATAATATATTCCTCCTTGCAAGATAAAATGATGATTGCTCACATATATATTATACTCTATTAACTGAAGAAAAGTCAAATAAAAAGGGATTAAAATAGTAAAAATAATAAAAAAATTTTTATAAAATTATAGGAAATTATTCATTTTTACAATTTTTACAAATTCCATCAAAAAGAATATTAAATTTTTCTATAATAATATCTTGCTCTATAGAAATATTTTTTATAAACTTTTCTATTTCTATACTACTAATATCAGTTAAACTTCCACAAATTTTACATTTTAAATGAGCATGAGGTTTTAAGTTTTTATCAAATTTATCTACTTGCTCAGGAAGACTTACTTTTCTTATTTCGTTTGATTCTACTAATTTTAATAGATTTCTATAAACAGTACCTAAACTTAATTTAGGATTATCTTTTTTTAGAGAGCTATAAATTATATCAGCTGTAGGATGTCCTTCATGGGTTAGTATGTAATTTAAAATTAATTCTCTTTGTTTAGAATATTTCATATAAACTCCTTTCAAAAAATATTTTTTAATTTTAAATATTTGTGAAGTTTAAGAATATTATATCATGATAAATTAAAAAAGTCACTTATTTATTTTATTATAATTTTTGTACTATTAATTGACTAAATAATTATCAATAAGATTCTTTAATCAAAAAAAATATTTTTTGTTGACAAAACAAAAAATATATGATAACATATTTATAATAATAGTAATCATTACTATTATTAAAATTTAAAAATTAGGAGGTAGGAAGATGAGAAGTATAACAACATTCGATTTACAATATGCACATAGATTTTATAAATTTAAAGGTGAAGCACAATATTTACATGGACATACTGGAGTTTTAACTATTGAAGTAGAAGATACTATTAACGAAGGAGTTAATATGGTATTCCCTTGTAATGAAATACAAAAAACAGCTTGGGATCTTTTAAAGAATTTCGATCACGCACTTATTTTAAGAGAAGATGACCCTTTACTACCAGCTATATTAAAAGTATATGAAGAAACAGGAATAAAAGATGGACATCCACAAAATACTATGAAGGGAGCAGCATTTAAGACTGAACTTGCTACTGCTTATCCAGATTGTAGATTAGTGGTAACAAAAGAAACATTAACAGTTGAAGGAATGATTAAAATAGTTTATGATTTATTAAAAGACAAATTAAATATAGCAAAAATTACTTTTACAAGTGGAGTAAATGCTGCTTCTGAAGAATTTGTTACTAAAAATAATATAGACCGTTGTCCTCTATGTGGAATATCATTAAATGAAAATGGTGTTTGTCCAAAATGTGGATATAAAAAATAAGGATATGAAAATAAATAAAGAATAAAAAATAAGTTTGAGGAGTTATAAATTTTAATGATTTATAACTCCTCATTTTTATATGAATATTATTTTAATTAATAAAAAAACACTTGAGTTTCTCAAGTGTTATCTTTATAAAATGGTGCCTAGGAATAGATTCGAACTATCGACCGTACGGGTATGAACCGTATGCTCTAGCCAACTGAGCTACCTAGGC
>NZ_JADYTX010000022.1 GCF_021531475.1 Fusobacterium perfoetens
CCATATAAAGTAAAAATATTAAATTAAACAATTTTTATCATAGAAAGTTAAGATTTACAGAAAACTCTTCACACCCTCTTCTATATAAAATTTATTAATAGTCAAGAGAATTTTTTAATTAATTATACTATTTTTTATATCTTTTATATTATCATCTATTTACTTAATACCTCTTCTATTACTTGTTTTATCTGTTCTTTAGTAAGTCCACCCATAACATAACCGTAGACATTTCCCTCTTTATCTATTACAAAGCTAGTTGGGAAAGCTTGAATAAAATATTTTCTCATTACCTCTGAATTTTCATCTATCAAAGTTGGAAAAGTATATCCTTTATCTTTCAAAAATTTCTTTACTTCATTTTCTTTTTCACTATTTACCCCTAGAATTACCACATCTTTTTTATTTTCTCCAGATTCTTTATAGATATTCTCTATATCAGGCATCTCTTTTTTACAAGGAGGACACCAAGTTGCCCAAAAGTTTAGAAATATAACTTTTCCCTTATAATTTTCTAAAGAATGGACTACTCCATATTGGTCTTTCAGATTAAAATCTGGTGCTTTAGCACTATTTGAAAAACTTACCAATGAAATCATTAAAAATATTATACCTATTATTTTTTTCATTTTACCTCCTTAAATTTTACATTAAATAACCTATTATTTGATTTAATCTATCACTTATTATTAAAATACCTAAGATTATAAGCAAAACTCCCATTATCTTAGTAGTATATTTTATAACTCCCATATTCTCTCTAAAAACTTTTAAAAAGTATGAACTAAATATTCCTGTAAGTAAAAAAGGAATTGTAAATCCTAAAGTATACATCGCCATCAAAGTATATCCTACTTTTATATCTTTTAAAGCTGTTATAGTGAATAAAACACTTGAAAGAGCTGGTCCAATACAAGGTGTCCAAGCAAAACTAAAAGTAAATCCTAGTAAAAAAGCGATTATTGGATTCATAGTATCAATCTCAACAAAAAATTTTCTCTCCTTTTCAAGAGATGAAGATTTTAAAATTCCCAGTTGAAAAAATCCCAAAGTAATTATTAAAATCCCTGATATTTTACTAATTATACTTTTATATTGTTGCAGCCACATTCCAAGAGATGAAAATCCAAGACTTAGAATAAAAAAAGCAAAGGATATTCCAATTGTAAAAAATATTGTATTCACTATTATTCTCTTTCTATTTTGAAGATTTCCTCCAGACAGATAACCAACATATAGGGGGATTACTGGCAGTACACAGGGGGAGAAAAAAGAAAGAACTCCTCCCAAAAAAGTTGATAAATATATCATTTTATCCTCCTTTTTTATAATTTTATACAATCTTAGACTTAGAAAATCAAAATAATTTCTAAATTTTTATATA
This sequence comes from Fusobacterium perfoetens, assembly GCF_021531475.1. NCBI lineage: Bacteria > Fusobacteriati > Fusobacteriota > Fusobacteriia > Fusobacteriales > Fusobacteriaceae > Fusobacterium > Fusobacterium perfoetens. Next base: position 1,385 of record NZ_JADYTX010000022.1, read on the forward strand.
AAAAAAGAACTACTGCACTTTAGTTTATATTTTGTAAATTTACAGTAGTTCTTTAAATTTTTTATTTAACTAAATTATAAAGTTTTTAATATAGAATCAGCCATATTTTCTATTTCTCTTTCTGATTCTTCGTTAAGTGAAGACATAATTTTTACTTTTTCTTCTAAAACAATCATATTTTTCATTTCTTTGATTATTTTTATCATTTCGTCTCCAGCTTTACAAGCCCAAGTACCATTTTCAATAATTCCAACTATTTTATTTTGAACATTTAGAGCTTTCATATCTTCTAAATAGTTATGCATTATAGGGAAGATTCCCATATTGTATGTTGGAGATGCTAAAACTAAATGGCTATATTTGAAAGTTTCTGCTATTAAAGTTGATACATCAGTTTTTGATACATCATAAACAGCTATATTGTGTAATCCTTTTTCTTTTAATCTGTTTGCAAGTAACATTGCTCCAGCTTCTGTATTTCCATACATTGATGCGTAGCAAATTAAAACTCCGTGTTGTTCAGGTTCGTATTTACTCCATTTGTTATATTTATCTAAAAGTAAACCTAAGTTTGTTCTCCAGATTGGTCCGTGTAATGGACATATCATTTTTATATCTAATGTACTTGCTTTTTTTAGTAATGTTTGAACTTGAACTCCGAATTTACCAACAATATTTGTATAATATTTTCTCATTTCTTCCATAAGTTCTAATTCAATATTGAAGTCATCATCAAATAATCTTCCATATAGGCAACTGAAAGTTCCAAAAGCATCAGCACTGAATAAAGTATTTGTTGTTGTATCAAAACTTACTAAAGCTTCTGGCCAGTGAACCATTGGTGCTCCTACAAATACAAACTCATGTTTACCGAAAGATACTTTATCTCCTTCTTTAACAACAACCATATTATTTTCTTCAATTTTAGCTCCAAATTGTTTCATAAATACGAAAGCTTGTTTAGATGCTACTACTTTTACATTTGGATAAAGTCCTACTACTTCTCCAATCATAGCTCCGTGATCTGGCTCTACATGGTGAACTACTAAGTAATCTAATTCTTTTCCATTTAATATTGCTTTTATTTTTTCTAAAAATTCTTTTCCTTTTGATGCGTCTACTGTATCAAATAAAACGCTCTTTTCGTCTAATAAAAGATAAGAGTTGTAAGAAACACCTTTTTCAATTGGGTGTATATTTTCAAATAACTCTAAACGAATATCATCACTCCCAATATAGTATAAGTCTTCTGTAATTTTTCTTATGTTATACATTCTTCCTCCTAGATATTATATATGTTAAATTTTTTGTAACCCCTTTTATTTTGTTTCTGTGGCATTATTAACTTCTAACCCCAGTGCCACTTTCATAGCAACGATTGCTACCTCAAGTTGTTTTAAGTCTGGCTCTTTTGTTGTTAATTTTTGTAAAGCAAGACCTGGTGTTGCAAGTAATTTTATAAATAAATTATCTAAATGTTTACTAGAAAATCTTTGAAACTCATACGAAAGTCCAGCAATCAATGGCATTAAAGCCACTCTTAACACTACTCTTAAAATTACTCTCATATATAAAGTTTCTGGTGTTGGTAGTAGATAATCTATCAAACTAAAAACAATTATCGCTATAAGCATAACTGTTAAAAGAAAACTTGTTCCACATCTTGGGTGTAGTGTTGTAAATTCTTTTGCATTTTCTGGAGTAAGTTCCTTATCATTTTCATAAGCATAGATTGTTTTATGCTCAGCTCCGTGATATTCAAAAACTCTTTTTATATCCTTTGAAAAAGAGATTGCCCAAATATATACCAAGAAAAATACAAGTCTTAAAACACCCTCTAATATATTTGTATAGGCCTTATTTCCAGCAAATAAAAAACTACTTATAAGAGATGGAAGAACTATAAAAAGTCCTATTCCAAGTCCTAAAGAAAAAACTGTAGTCATTATAGCCTCTTTATTTGTAAGTTGTTCCTCTTCATTTTCTTCACTTTCATTAACAGAAAAAGTTAACTCTTTCATTCCTATTACCAAAGAATCAAACAAAACAACAGCTCCTCTTACAAAAGGAATTTGAGATATTTTTTTTCTGTTCTCAGAGATATAAGTTTTTTTATACACTATATCTCCGTTTGGTCTTCTCACTGCAGTAGCCACTAAAGAGCCATTTCTCATCATAACTCCCTCTATTACAGCTTGTCCACCTACGCTTGTACATTTTTTTTCCATATCTTCTCCTATATTTCCATTGCATCTTCAGTATTTTTTATAATAACGAAAGTTAAATCGTCAACCTGTTGATATCCTTTTCTAAAACTATTAATTTCGTCAAGGATAACATCTTTTATTTGGTCAGGTTCTTTATCTTTATTATCATAGATTACTTTTTTAAGTCTTTCTATTCCAAATAATTCTTTTTCGTGATTTTCTGTTTCTGTAATACCATCTGTATAGTAAATAACTACGTCACCTTTATCAAGTTTTACTTGTCCCTCTTTATAGTTATAACTATCTAAAAATCCTATTGCCACTCCCTTTGTTGTATGAAGTTCTATCTCGTCAGTTTTTGCTCTATACACTATAAGTGGATTGTGACCTGCATTTGAATAAGTTAAAACTTTAGTTTTATAGTTAAAGTTACTGTGTAGCATTGTTATAAACATATCTTCTGTTATATCTGGATAGATAATTTTATTAAGATTTTTTAAAGTTGCAGAGGGAGAAAGTTTTTGTATCTCCAAAGTTTTCATTATAGAACGACCTAACGCCATAAGAAAAGCTGCAGGAACTCCCTTTCCACTTACATCAGCTATTGTAATTGAGAAGTTTTCATCATCAATTTTTGAATAGTCGTAGTAATCTCCTCCAACCTCTTTGGCAGGGTCAAAATATTTTGCCACTTGTAATCCAAATATATCTGTAATTTTTTCTGGTAAGATTTTTTTTTGGATTCTTGATGCCACTTCTAATTCTTGAGATATTCTCTCTTTTACTCTTAAATCTGCATACATTTTAGCATTATTTATAGAAATCGCAACCTGTATTCCAAGAGCTGAAATAGTTTCCTCATCATTTGAAGTAAATCTATCTTTATCCTCTATTATATATATTACTCCAAACTCTTTTTCTTTTATAAGTAACGGAGAAACTATTATTATTTCATCCTCTTTTATCTTAAATTCTTTTTTTAATTCTTCATATACTCTTTTATAATCACTATATGTAAATTCTTTTAAAACATTTTCTGGAAAACTTATCTCTCCTTTAAAATGTACATCTCCCCTTGTTTTTTTATTGGTTAATTTTCCATTTTCCCAAAGATAAAGAGATATTTTTTTTGCTCCAGTAAGTACGAAGTACGCATCTAATATTATATTTATAATATGGTCTAAATCCATAATAGATAGTACTGTCCTTGAAAGAGCATTTATATTAGAAAGACTTGTTACCTTAGCTTCTAAGCTTTGATTTGAATATTCTAGTTTCTTAGATTTTTCAAGTAAAGTATTATAAGTAACTTCTAATTCTTTTCTGTACTCTCTAAGTTCTATGATAGAATTATCCAATTCCAAATCTTGTTTTATTATTTTGTGTAGAGTTGCCATATATTCTTCTTTTAATTCAGCAGGAATTTTTTCATAAATCTTTTTTTCTTTAAGACTTCTTAATATTTTTTCTATATTTTTTTTATTTTCTTTTTCTTGTACTTTTAAGAAAAATATAAATATTCCTACTAAAACTAATATAGTTAAATAAATTAACATTTCTTCCCCCAAACTATTTTTATTTCCAAGATATATTATACCAAAAAAATCAACTTTTGTGTTATTTTTTTAATTTTTCTAGTAATTCTATAGCTACTTTTTCAGGTAATATATTTTTTAGTTCATTTACTGTCAATTCTTTTATTTTTTTTACACTCCCATAACGCTTTAAAAGTTCAGTTTTTCTTACTTCTCCGATACCTTTTATTCCGTCTAGCTCACTTGTAAGAACTCTTTTACTTCTAAGTTTTCTATGATAAGTAACTCCAAATCTATGGGTTTCATCTCTTACTCTTATAAGAATTTTTAAAGCCTCATCAGAATGAGAAAGTCTATAAGGTTCTTCCTCTCCATACTTAAAGATTAACTCCTCTTTTTCTGCAAGACTTAGAAGATCAGCTATTCCAAACTTTCCGATTTTTTTTAAAATCTCTCCAGCTGAATTTATTTGCCCAATTCCTCCGTCTATCAAAATAATATCAGGAAATTCACTCTCTTTAAGTTTTGAATATCTTCTTTCGATAACCTCTCTCATCATTGAAAAGTCATCTGGAGTATCTTTACAAGTTATTTTAAATTTTCTATAATCTTTTTTTGAGGCTCTTCCCTCAACTGACACAGCCATAGATGCCACAGGGTTAGTTCCTTGAGTATTAGAAATATCAAAACACTCAATTTTTCTTGGATAATTTTTAAGATTTAAAATTCTATAAAGTCTATCCATTCCCTCTTCTATGACAGTTTTTTTATTATAATAATCTACCACATCTTTATTTATATTAAGATATGCCATATCTAAAAGTTTTTTTCTTCTTCCATCTATTTTAGGATAGTGAGTATAAATAACTTGACCTTTTTTTATTTTAAGCCACTCTTTTATTAACTCATCACTTTCCTCATACTCAGATTGAAAGATTATATTTTTAGGAATTGGGTGCTTTGAATAAAACTCCCTTACAACATCTTGAAAAATATCTCCATATAGTTTATCTTTTAATTTTATAACAATGGAGGTTTTCCCTAAAATTTTTCCCTCACGCATATTAAGGACACAAAGGAAAAGTTTTTCTCCATCTATCACAAAGGCAAAAACATCCTCATCTATATCCCGTCCATACTCTGTTACTTGATTATTAACTATATCTTTTATTTCGCTTTGTTGGTTTCTGTATAAAATCGCCTCTTCAAATCTCATCTCTTCTGAGGCAAGTTTCATTTTTTTCTCAAGAAGTTTTATTACATTTTCTCCATTTCCTTTAAGAATTTTTATAACATTATCAATATTTTCCTTATATTCTTTTTGAATATCTTTAAATTTACAAGGTCCATCACACATCTTCATATAATATTTAAGGCAAGGTCTTGATGCAACCTTATCCATATCCTTATTACAGTCTCTTATTTTAAAAAGCTTAACCAATACTTTTTTTAGATTCCAAGCTCCCTGTGGATATGGTCCAAAATAATCTCCAGTTTTGGTATCAAGAGCCTTTGTAGTTCTTACAATACTTATCTTTGGAAAAATCTCCTTTGAGATTTTAATATATGGATAAGTTTTTTCATCTTTAAGAAGAATATTATACTTAGGTGTATATTTTTTTATAAGGTTATTTTCTAGGACAAAAGCGTCAATTTCACTATTACAAATGATAGTTTCGATATCTTCGATATTTTTTACAAGATTTTTTGTTTTTTCATCTTCGTGTTCCCTAAAAAAATATGAATAAATTCTTCTCTTTAGGTTTTTAGCCTTTCCTACATATATAACCTTTCCACTATTTTTCATCAAATAAACCCCAGGCAGTTCTGGGATATTATATTTTTTTATGTCCAGTGTGATTTATCTCCTTCTCTATGTTTTTTCAATACTTTTATTTTTTTATTATTTCCTAAATCTTCAGCAAGTCTATTTACAAAAGCCACTGATCTATGTTGACCACCACTACAACCAATTCCTATTGAAAGATGTTGTTTATTGTCTTTTTTATAAAGTGGCAACATAAATTTTACCATATCATAGATTTTTTGATACAACTTTTCAGATTCTTCAAATCCCATTACATATTCATAAACCTCTTTATCATTTCCTGTTTTATTTTTTAATTCATCTATATAATATGGATTTGGCAAAACTCTTACATCAAATATCAAATCTTTATCAATAGGTATTCCATACTTAAATCCAAAAGATTCTATATGAACACTTATTCTTGAGGCATCACTATTATTTATTATATTTAGTATTTCCTCTCTCAATTCTTTTGTATTAGTTTCACTTGTATCTATCACATAAGTTGATTTATCTTTCATTTCAGACATAAACAATTTTTCTTTTTGGATACTTTCTAGCAAAGTATTTCCTCTCACTGGATGTCTTCTTCTTGTCAAATTATATCTTTTCAAAAGAGCCTCATCTGATGAATCTAGATATATTATCTCAAAATCTACATTGATATCTTTTAAACAATTATATATCATGGCAAATTCTTCTGAAGTATGTATTGTTCTATTATCTATTCCTAAAGCCAATTTATCAATCTTCAAAGTTGAATCTTCTTTATTTAAGTTTTGTAATAAAAAAACTACCATTGAACATAATAAGTTATCCATAGTAACATAACCAGAATCTTCTAATATATTCAGTGCTGTGGTTTTTCCTGCTCCACTTATTCCTGTCACTATTATTATCTTCATAAATTCCTCCAACTTTATTTTGACTTTGACTAATTTTGTCATTGAACTATTATATCACTTTTAAATCTAAATAAAAATCTTTTTCTTAAATAATTTTATAATAACTTTAATATTTTTAATAAGTTATTTCTCAAATCTCTCTAATTCTTTTCTTGACACTTGGATTACGCTTTCTTTTACTTTTTCCCATTCAATAGGTATATAATCAAGTCTTTCTGTACTAACACACATACTACGACTGCTAATATCTCTATAGCTTGGATTATTATGAACGTGTCCAAAAATATTTACCCACACAGTTCTCTCATTTACAAACATAGGCTCGTGACTTATTATCCAAAAGTTATCTTTAACTATTGGGTATCTGTAAATATTAATATTTTTTGAGTGATCTCTCATTATCTCAAGTAAATCTTCTGTATCATGATTTCCTACCACAAGTTCTAATGTATGAAAGTTAAGTCTTCCTAAAATATTTTCTACATACTCTTTTTGATTTTCTCTAGGAAGTCTTATAAAATCCCCAGCCACTATTATATCATCATCTTTTGATACGACAGAGTTCCATTTTTCTATCATAAAACTATCCATTTCTTTTACACTTTCAAAATCTCTACCAATAGAAGTGATTATTGAGGAATCTCCAAAATGTGTATCTGCTATTATAAAAGTTTTTCTCATTCTTCCCCCTTAGAATATCTCTACCATCTCATCTTTTCTTATGATTCCCCTTCTTTCTAGACAATCATTTAAAAATATAGTTATTATAGTTTTTTGAGGATAGATTTTATAAATCTTATGCCCTAAAACCTTTATTTTTGAAAAAACTTTTTCTTTTGGTAAATTATAATAGATTTTTTCTTGCTCTCTTATGAATATTCCCACCATTTTTCTATATTCTGTAAAGAAAGGAAGATTTAATTTTTCTGCCATATCATTTAAAAGAACAGGGCTAAATTTAAAATTATTTTTTCCCATAGCCTCATATATAATATTTGCGTCAATTCTCTCTAAAGAACTTATTTTATAAGCTCTCTCCATATAATCTTTTATATCATATGCAGTTAATTTTTCTGACATAGGTAATCTTTCAGGATACATCATAGACATTACTTCTTCTAAGTCTGGTCTTCTTCCCTCTTCATTTATTTTTTTTATTTTTTCAAAAATATCTTTTGTTAATATTCTTATTTCATATTCAAAATCTAATTCTTTTAAAAGGTCAGCTCTTGAAAGATTAAGATCAATAGACTCTTTTTTTATATCTTCTAGTGAATAACCTCCTCCGAATCCAATTCTTTCGTAGGTCAAAACACTATTTTTTACATCTCCACCGTCAATAAAAACAGTCCCACAGCTACAAGGGTGGTAATCGTGTCCACTTCTTGAAAAAATAAAATCCCCACATTTAGGGCAGATAACTCCTTTTATTATCATTTTTCCTCCAATTATAAATTAAAATATTTTTCTATGTATTTTGCTACTCCCTCTTCCATATTTGGAGTTGCTATATTTTTAACTTCTTTTTTTAGTACCTCTTGAGCATTTTCCATTGCCACTGGATAACCAACTTTTCTAAGCATTGCAAGATCGTTTTCTCCATCTCCAAATGCCATAATCTCATCACAAGGAATATTTAAAAGTTTTCCAATAACTTCTACTCCCTCTCCCTTGCTACAACCACTAGGAACTATATCCACACATTCGGGATCAGATATTGTTATCTCCACTATATCTTTATATTTATCTCTTAAAAATTTTGCAATTTTCAAAATATTTTCTGGTTCTTCAACAATAATTATTTTGCTAAGCTCTGGTACATCTTCTAATTTTTCTAAAGGTTTTTCTTTAAAGTTTTTTCTTTTTATATAATTTAAATCATCTTTATCAAAATAAAAATTTTCATCATCAAAAGCACTAAAAAATAGCCCTTGCCCTCTTATAGTTTTTAAAAGATCTATACTCAAATCTTTGTTTATAGTTTTTCTATATATACAATTTCCATCTTTATCATAAATATTTGCACCGTTGTTACAGATTGCATAAACTTTTCTGTCTATTTTTTTTATCAAAAATTCTATTCCTTGTCTACCTCTCCCACTGGCAATAACAAATTCTACTCCACTATCTATCAATTTTCTCACTACATCTATTGTGTAATCTCCTACATTACTATGACCTTGAAGAAGTGTCCCATCTAAATCTGACACTACAATTCTCATTAAATTACCACCTCATCTTGTAATATTTCTTCACTTTATAATTTTTCTTGTTCTATCATCATTTTTCTTACATTTTTCATCTCTTTTGTCATAACGATACTAGCTGTTATTGCAGCTATTGTATCAGATATTGGAAAACTTAAAAGAACTCCCATTACTCCCCATTTTATTGGTAAAATATATGTAAGAGGGATAGTAAGTATTGCTAATCTTAGAGTTATAAGTTTTGTTGTAAGTTTTCCCTTTCCAACTGCTTGGAAATAATTTGAACAAGAAAGATAAATAGCTGTACTCATCATCATTCCCAAATGGATTGGAATAGCTTTTGCTGTATAATTTATAAGTTCTTCATCATTATTTACAAAGAAACCTGCTATACTTCTTGAATTAAATCTTATAACCATAACCAAAAATATAGATAAAAATATTGTCATTCCCATAGAATAAGCAAAAGTTTTTATAACCCGTCTATAATTTTTAGCACCCCAGTTATATGAAAGTATTGGCTGACGTCCTTGATTTAAACCAAGATAACTTGTATTTAAAAAGTTTCTAACTATTGTCATTATTCCCATACCAGCAAGAGCCAACTCTCCTCCATATTTTATAAGCCGAGTATTTATAGAATAAGCATAAACTCCGTTTAATGACTGGTTAAAAAATCCTGATATTCCTATTGATAAAACCTCTTTTATTATTTTTATATCAAGTTTTATTTTCTCTATCTCTAATTTTAAAAGTTTACCTCTTAAAAAATAAACTATCAAAAATATTCCAGGAATTACATTGGAAATTGTTGTGGCTAGTGCTGCCCCTTTCATTCCATATCCCATTTTTACAACCCACATATAATCAAGTATCATATTTGCAACAGCTGAAGTAAAATTTGTCATCATAGAAAGCATTGGTTGACCGTCAGTCCTTAAAAAAGCACAAAGAGCCAATATAAGAATCTGAAATGTCATAGAGGGAAAAAAATATTTACAATAATCAATTACATATTGGATATTATTTTTGGTAGCTCCTAAAAATAAAACTATTGGCTCCATAAAAATAATACCAAAAATTGTAAATACAAGACCTATTATAACTAAACATAAAAAAGATGAGCCTAAAACTTTTTTAGCATTGTCAATCTCTTGACGCCCCATATATATTCCTGATAAAGCTCCACCACCTATTGCAAATAACGTCCCACAAGCATTTAAAAGCATAATAAGTGGAAAAATTGTGGCTATTGCAGCAATCCCATTTCTTCCTACTGCTTTTCCTATATAATATCTATCAGTTATGTTGTAAATTATAGTTGTAAGACTTGCTAGTGTAGCTGGAACTGAAAATTTTATTAAAAGTTTTATAATATTTCCCTGTCTAAACTCTAACTCCTGTTTTGTCATAATTCGCCCCCTACTTATGCACAAAATTTTTACTTTCACTCCTTAATATTATATCACATTATTACCCCTCTCTCAATAGAAAAGACTGGTTTCCCAGCCTTTTACTTTTTATATTTTAGTTTAATTTAGAAGTAAATCTACATTTTGAAAAATTATTAGAAAAAAGCAAGAAGTAACATTCTTCTTGCTTTAAAAACATAATTTTTAATTTTAACTATTTTACAACTTTAGTTGCTTTTGTATATCTTCCTTCAGAACCAAATACGTCAACTATTTTAGTTTTGTAGTAAGCTTTCATTTCTTCTTTAGCTGGTCCTAAGTATTTTCTTAAGTCGAATTCTCCTGGTTTTGTGAATAAAGCTTTTCTTAATCCACCAGTGAATGCTAATCTTCCGTCAGTATCAACGTTGATTTTTGCAACAGCTGATTGAGTAGCTTTTCTTAATTCAGAATCAGGGATTCCGATAGCGTCTTTTATTGTTCCACCATATTCTTTTATCATTTCAACATATTGTCCTGGAACTGCTGAAGATCCGTGTAATACGATAGGGAATCCTGGGATTCTTCTTTCAATTTCAGCTAATATGTCTAGTCTTAATTTAGGGTCATCTCCTGGTTTGAATTTGTGAGCTCCGTGAGAAGTTCCGATAGCGATTGCTAAAGAGTCAACTCCTGAACCTTTTACGAATGCTTCAACTTCATCAGGGTTTGTGTAGATATGTTCAGCAGCTTTAACATCATCTTCGATTCCTGCTAAAACTCCAAGTTCAGCTTCAACAGTAACGTCGAATTGGTGAGCATACTCAACAACTTTTTTAGCTTCTGCTACGTTTTCATCAAATGGGAAGTGAGATCCATCGATCATAACAGAAGAGAATCCTGCATCTATACATTTTTTAGCTACTTCAAAGCTTGGTCCGTGGTCTAAGTGTAAAGCTACTGGTATATCTGAACCTGCAAGTCTTGCATAATCAACAGCTGCTTTAGCTAACATTGGAACCATATATGAACCCATATATTCCATAGCACCTTTTGAACATTGTAATATAACTGGAGAACCCATTTCAGCACAAGCTTCTACTATTGCCATAACTTGTTCCATGTTGTTGAAGTTAAATGCTGGAACTGCGTATCCCTCTTCGTTTGCTTTTCTAAACATCTCTCTTGTGTTAGAAAGACCTAAGTCTTTATAATTATAAGACATTTTTATTCCTCCTTCATAGTTTTATTATTTATTCAATTCTATCAAATATAAATCATAAAAGCAATATTAAATATCATCTAATTTTATAGATGTCAAAATATGCCTTAAAAATGATTTAATTTTTAACCTTTTTTTAAATAATACAAATACCTCTGGTACAAGTTCGACCACATTTTCTATTACTTTTTTATATCTTCCAAGTTTATTAAATAATACACTATCTCCTTTTATTAACCATGACACCATAATGAAATTCATTATCCTTACAAAGTTAGATAAAAAATTTATTAAAGCCTCTTTGGTTAAATATACTCCAAAAATTTTTAATATGACTTCTCCCTCTTGACCTGAAAAAACATACATAAAAAATGTCAGAAAGTATATATATATTAGGATTTTTAATTTTTTTATATTCTTTAAAAGATTTTTATTTAGAAATATATTAAGAGCAATCAATAAAATAAAAATTGCTCCTAATACTTTTAAATTACTATTTATTATATTTACAATTAGTAACAGTAACGAGATACTATTTAACAACTGTTATTCCTTTCATATAAGGAACTAGTGCTTCTGGAATTAAGAATGATCCATCTTCTTGTTGATAGTTTTCCATTATAGCCACTAATGTTCTTCCTACTGCAAGTCCAGATCCATTTAATGTGTGAACAAATTCACTTTTGTTGCTTCCATTTGGTCTGTATTTAAGTCCCATTCTTCTAGCTTGGAAATCTTCACAGTTTGAACAAGAAGAAATTTCTCTATATTTATTTTGAGATGGTAACCATACTTCTAAGTCATAAGTTTTTGCAGCACTGAATCCGATATCTCCTGTACAAAGAGAGATTACTCTATATGGTAATCCTAATCTTTGTAATATTTCTTCAGCATTTACAACCATTTTTTCTAATTCATCATAAGATGTTTCTGGAGTAGCAAGTTTTACCATTTCTACTTTGTTAAATTGGTGAACTCTTATTATTCCTTTAACGTCTTTACCATAAGATCCAGCTTCTTTTCTGAAACAAGGTGAGTAAGCTGTATAATATTTAGGTAAATCTTTTTCATCTAAGATTTCTTTTCTATGGATATTTGTCATAGTGATTTCAGAAGTTGAGATTAAGAACATATCATTGTCTGTTCTATACATATCTTCTTCAAATTTTGGTAATTGTCCAGTTCCTTCACAGATTTCTCTGTTTACTAAGAATGGAGTGATGTGTTCAGTATATCCTTGTTCGTCAACGTGCATATCAAGCATAAAGTTGATTAGAGCTCTTTCAAGTCTTGCTCCTAGACCTCTGTATAATACAAATCTTGATCCAGATAATTTAGATCCTCTTTCAAAGTCTAATACTCCTAATTTTTCTCCAATTTCCCAGTGAGGTTTTGGTTCAAAAGTAAATTCTCTTGGAGTTCCCCATCTTCTGATTTCAACGTTTTCATCTTCATCTTTACCGATTGGAGTTGTTTCGTGATATTTGTTAGGAATTGTCATTTGAATATATTTTATTTTTTCATCAACAGCTGCTAATTTTTCATCTAACTCTTTTATTTTAGCTGAAACTTCTCCCATTTCTTTTATAAGAGCAGTAGCGTCTTCTTTAGCTTTTTTAAGTCTTGCAATTTCTTGAGATTCAGTATTTCTTTTATTTTTTAGAGCCTCTACTTCTGATAATATAACTCTTCTTTCCTCATCTAATTTTGCAAACTCATCTAGTGTTAAATCACTATTTCTGTTTTTTAACATTTCTTCGATAAGTTCTTTGTTTTCACGCATAAATTTTAAATCTAGCATTTCATTTCCTCCCTTAATACTCATCTTTATATAAAATTATTTTTCTACACAAAATCTTTTTATAGCCACATCTTTTATAGCTACTTCACATATATTTAAAAGAGAATTTGGCGACATGTTTTCTATTATTAGATTTATCACATCCCCTTTTCTCTCAAAGAATTTTATTCTTGGTTTTAAATTTTTAGTTTCTACTTTTCCTTTTTTCTCTTTAATAAGTAAAATCTCATCTTGAGACAATAGATTGTATAATTTTTCTAAGGAGGAGGGATCTCCTGTTATCTCATACCTCATCTCTTTGTACTCATCAGCAATGGAAGTTTTTCCATCAATGTCTATTACCTTTGTAAACTCAAATCCTAAGACACTTTTGCTATTAAGCCTTTTCATAAGCTCATCATTAGTCATATCTTCTCTAAGTTCTATATCCATTGGTTCATTAAAAGCCTCTGTTCCTAAAGATATAGGGTTTCCTAAAGATATTTTTGGTCTTGGGTGAAATCCTTGAGAATACTTTATAGGTACTCCACTTCTTCTAAGAAGTCTATCCATTACCCTTAAGAGATCTAGGTGAGAAATATATTTCATATCATCGTACTTATTAAAAAATAATCTCTTTTTCATAATTCCTCTCTCTTTATCTATATTCTTGATTTGTATATTGTACCACGAAATGAAAATTTATTAAATACTTATGTACAATTTTTTTTATTTTTCTAAAAATTCAAAGGAAAATATTTTTTATTTTTTCATAAAAAAATACCCCTTATTAAAAAATAAAGGGTAAAATTTTTATTATTTATTTAGTTTTTCTAATTCTTTTTCCAAAGTTTTTACTCTCTTTAGAAGTTCTGGAAGTTTCTTTAGACTAGCTTTTACTTTCATATCGTCTTTTAATGGAAGAAGTGGGTATCCACCTAAAACTTGGTTTTCTTCCAATATATTTCCTGTAATTCCACCTTTAGCTGCCACAGTAGTTCCACTAGCTATCTTAACATGTCCACCTACTCCTACTTGTCCACCAAAAGTAACATTATCTCCTATCTCTGTACTTCCTGCAATTCCAGCTTGTGAGGCAGCCAAGAAGTTTTTACCGATTATAACATTATGTGCCACTTGAATTAAGTTATCTAGTTTTGAATATTGTTTTATAACAGTATCTCCAATTGCTCCTCTATCAACAGTTGTATTTGCTCCGATTTCTACATCGTCTTCAATTATAACTTTTCCGATTTGCTCAATTTTGATATTATTTCCATTTACTTTAACGAAACCATATCCATCTCCGCCAATAACAACTCCTGGTTGAAGAATTACTCTATCTCCTATCTCACAAAACTCTCTTATAGTTACATTTGGATAAATTATACAATCTTTTCCGATTTTTACTCCCTCGCATATTGTTACATTTGGATAAATTTTTGTATTATCTCCAATCTCTGTATCATGACCGATATAAACATGAGGTGCTACCTCTACATTATTTCCAAGTTTTGCAGAATCCTCAATAGGTTTTTCCATTTTTTTAGTTTCTCTTTTAAAGAATTTTAAAAGAAGTGGCATTAATTTTCTTGGATCTTGTGTAGCTAATAAGTAAGTTTTTCCAAGTTCTGGCAATTCGATACTCGGCACAATTACAACCTTAGCCTTTGTTTCATTTAATTTATGCAAAAATTTTTCATCACTAGCAAATGTTAACTCGTCTTCTTTTGCTTGAAAAAAAGGGGCAAGACCTTTTACACAAAGGTTTTTGTCCCCTTTAATTTCACAACCAAGAAGATTAGCAACATCTAATATTTTATATTCCATTGCTAACCCCCTTTTTTATTATTTAGATTTTTCCATTTCAGCTAAAACTTTTGATGTCATATCTACTCCACCAAATTTTACAGCTCCAGCTTCTAATACATAGTCAGCTTTTTCAGCTTTCGCTACTTTATCAATAGCTTTTTCCATAGTTTTTTCTATTTCAGCCATTCTTGTTGCTCTTTCTTTATTAAGTTTTACTTGAGAATCTTTAACAAATTTTTCTAACATTTTTATTTTATCTTCAAAAGCTTTTTTATCTTTATCAGTTACTTTAGAACCTTTAGCTTTTAATTCTAACTCCATTTTTTGAAGTTCTACTTGTTTTTGTTTTAAAGTATTGTCTAAAGATGAAGTTTGTTTTTTTAGATTTTCTTCCATAGCTTTTGTTTTAGAATATTTAAAGAATAGCTCTTGTGTATTTACTACTCCTATTTTTAATGCTAAAGCTTGTGTTGACATAGCCACTGCTAATGCTACTAATGCTATTTTTTTCACGTTAAAACCTCCATTTTTTTATTTAGACTAGAATGATTGTCCCATATTGAAGTAAAATTCCATTCCAGATCTTCTATCGCTACCTATTGGCCATCCAAAGTCAAATCTTAATGGTCCCATAGGAGTGTTTATTCTAAGTCCTACCCCTGCTGACATAGCAATATCATCTGGGAATTTCTCATCATAACAAATACTGTTAGGAGTTTTATCTCCCATATATCCTTGGTCAATTCCCTTATAGTTCCAAGCTCTTCCGATGTCAAAGAATATTACTCCACCTAATACATCATTAAATCTTGTTCTATTTTCAATATTGATTACAGCTTTTTGAGTACCTTTGAAATCTCCTCCATCAAATCCTCTAAGAGTTGATCCTCCACCAACCCAGTATCTTTGAGATTCTTTTGTTCCATCAGTTTGGATTCCTAAAACTAATCTATATGCAAAAGTATTATCTTTTGTAAATCCTCTGTGATATTTTCTAGCTTCAAAAGTTGTATTAGCGAAGTAGTCAGCTTCCTCACCAGTTGCATATCCAAGTTCTACACCAAATTTATAGAATTCTCCTTTTGTAGGATCGAAACGACTATTTCTTGTATCGTAAGATATTGATGGTGTTAAACTGTAAACCCAATATTTATCATCATAATACTCTTTTTTCTCTGTATCGTTTAATTCAGAGAAATCTAATGGATTTGTTTCCACATACTCAACTTTTCCAGATAGGTTAAGTCTTACATATTTAGAAAGTCCTTTTCCAACATTTACTCTAAATCCTGAAGTTTCTATTTTATTGAAAGCACGGCTGTCGTCATTTTCATATTCATTTCTATATAAGCTCCAACCCCAAGAAATTCTATCAGTATCTTTTATCCAAGGATCTGAGAAGTTTATAGAGAAACTTGTATAGTCTTCGTCAGATTTTTCAAAGTTAAGAGATAAATCTTGTCCTCTTCCTTTCCAGTTTGTTTCTTCTAATGATAACATTCCTAAAAGTCCAAGTTCAGAACCATAAGATACAGCTCCTTGTATTCTTGCTGTTCTATCTTCTTCTATTAATAATACAACAGTTTGACCATCAGGATCCCCAATTATATCTCTTGTTTCATATTTAACATTTTTGATATATCCAAGTCTCATTAAGTTTTTAACTGTTTCGTTATATTCGTTAATGTTGAATATTGTATCTTCGTGAAGTTCAACCTCTCTATCTATTACATATTCTTTTGTTTTTAATAGATTATCAGTTGGTTGTCTTCTTTCTCCTCTTTGTTTTGTTACCATTTTTTTATATTCAATATTTCTAGTGATTCCTTCACTTAGGAATATTTCTACTTCAAAAGAGTTATTTAAAGTAACATCTAAAATTCTTGCTAAAACGTAACCATCATCATTATATTTTTTTAACAATGCAGCTCCGTCAGCCCTTAAGTTATTAGCGTTTAAAACTTGATTTGGTTTAGTTTTAAAATCTAACATTAATTCTTCAGTAGAATAGATTGTATTTCCTATGATATTAACTCCTGTGATAACAGGATTTTCAACAACATGGTATTCTACTACTACTCCATTCCCTTGTTTTTTGATATCTGGTATTACTTGTCTGAATAGTCCTGATTTTCTTAGGTTTTCATAACCTTCAGCTATTCTTTTTTTAGAGTAATATCCTCCAACTTTTACTGGAATATCTTTCATAATCTCTTTTTTAGTAAGATTTGTATTTCCATATATTCTTACATCTTTTATAACGATACTTTTATCTACAATATCTCTTTCAGACATAGGAATAATTCCTTGTTGTGTTAATAATTCTTTTGCGTTAGGCTTTTCTTGAATTTTAACAACTATATTTATTCCACCTTCAGAATATTCTGGATATAGTGCTACTTGTTCCACGTAATCTAATTCTTTTATTTTTTTGTAGTCACTTATCATATTTTCTGTTGAAAAGTTATCTCCAACTTTTTCAGTCATCATATTTACGATAGTGGCTTCGGGAACTTCAACTAGGTTTCTAGTTATTATCTCCTGAATTTTATAATTTGTTTTTTGCTCAGTGTTACCATAAGCAACTAGCATAAAAATAAAGCTCAGCAAGATCATTAATCGCTTTCTCATCTTTACCCCCATTTGTTAAAAATCAAATTTTTTCTCAAATTTGAATTCTATATAGTGATTTTTGTCTTTTTCAAACATATCTATATCCTTTCTAAGTTTTTGAACACCTCCTCCAAATGACAAGTTTTTATTTATTTTTTGATAAATACCCAAATCATATTCTATCCAATTTTTCATACTTAAATTAGAGTTTGTCACGTCTGTGGTATCTACAAAATTAAATCTAGCTTTCCAAAATAATTTATCCTTGTATATAGGATTTTCAGCTTCTACATAAGCTCCAAATGACATTGTTGATTCTTCTTCCTCATTATTTTTATTTTTTTCGTGAGTAATTATACTAGAAGACACCCTTAAATCAGAAAGTCCAAACAGAGTTTTTACAACATCTACTATCGGACTGACCACTATATCAGAAATTTGTCCCCCAACTAATTCTGTTATAAAAGCAACTGTATTTTCATTTGCGCTGTCGCTATTTCCTCCATCTGAGAATAATATATCATTTACCCCACTAACAGAAACTTCATTTTCACTCTTTACATACATATCCAATTTTCTAGCTGGACCCATAAGTGAAATCTCGTAGATTTTAGAATTCATATTAGTCTTTGTAATAAATATAATCTCTGGATTAGCTTTTAAAATAGTTTGATTTTTATCATTGAATAAAGCTGCTGCCCTATCTACATAAAATTTCTTATTATTAAAACTAAACTCTCCTTCTTTGATGCTACTTTCTCCCAAAAAGTTTAAATTTTCCAAACTTCCTGTCAAAATTCCTGAACTATGGATTTCTCCTTTGACATCTGTTATATATCCAGCTATATTTTTTATGTCAACTTTTATTCCATTTTCATTGTTAATTCTAATATTTACCTTAATATCTGAATCTTTCATTCTAGAGTTATCCACAGGAATATCAAGATTTTTTATACCTGTACCTTTGTCTCTCTCTTTTTTCTTTAAAAACTCTTTTATGGTTTTTATAATTCCAAAATCTTTGCTGGTGATATTTGAAATCTTTCCATTGTTTATATTTACAGTTCCATAAAGTCTATCTTTAATAAATCTTAGTCTTGTACTAAAATTAATCTTTACAAGGTCTTTATAAATATAATCGATGTTTTTACCCTCTAAAGTTAAATTATAACTTAATTTTTCAAAAGAATCAACCATAAAATCGTCTAAATTGTTATTGTATTTGATCTCTCCTAAAAGTTTTAGCCTTCCGTTGTTGATATTTCCAGCTAAAGAATCTATCTTTATTTTAGATTTATCAATTGCCATTTTACCATTTATATTTTTTAAGTATAGATTAAATTTAGAAAAATCTCCACTTAGATTGTCTAGTAATAGATTTCCTTGTGGAATATTATCAACAAGTTCAAGGTTTACTCTTGCTCTTCCACCTAGATTTTTAATTCCATACTTAGATAGTACACCATTTAAGTTCTCAAACTTTTCTATAGATGATTCCAGTTTAATATTTGCTAGATTTTTTTCTATATTGTAGTTTCCCAAGATTTTAAATCTATTTTTTCCATTTTTCAAATCAAAGTCTTCAATAAATATATCTTTTTTATCTCCGTGGACTGCAAAAGCCCCACTTCCCACAAATCTATTTTGATAATAAATTTTACTATCACTTGAAGAAAATTGATATTTTATCTCATCAAAAGACCCGTTAAGTTTTCCGTCAAGAATTATATTTCCATCTAGCTCCCTATCTAAAAACTCCAAATCTCTTAGTCTTATATTTTGACCAGGCAACTCAAATTCTAAATATTTTTTTCTAAAATCTATTTTTCCATTTACCTTAGCTATCTTTCTTTTATCCTTTGTTAGAAAACTAATATTTTTAAAATCCACTCCCTCATTAGTATAATTTCCATTTAAAACAATCTTTGGTAGATATTTATCTCCAGCCTTAAGTCCGATTATTTCTCCATCAAATTTTCCTTTGACTCTATCTCTTATTATCTCTCCTGTACTTTCTCCTGTGATTTTAAGTTTTGTCCTAGGAATAATATTTATTATCTCATTTTCATTTATTTTAAATTTATAATTTCCCTTTTCATCTTTTACAGAGTATCTAAAATCTAAAATATTTTTTCCAATGAGAAATTCTTTTGAATAAAGCTCTCTGTTAGTATATTTTATCTCTCCAAAGAAATCTATTTTTTTATCCTCTCCAAAGTTAATATGAGCATCTTTTACAAAGAAATCTCCTTTTAGGTGGTCTATCCCCTCTCTTATACTTCCAAGGATTTTTCCCTCTGCACTTGTAATCTCATAATCTACTTTATCTATTGGAAATACATCTTCAGTTATCTCATTAAATTTTACATTGAAGTTTAAAAACTGCGTTTTTAGATTAAGATTTCCAAAAAGACTTATATATCTGTTTGTAAAATCTAACACCTCTAACCTATGGTTAAAATATCTTCCTGCAACTTTAATCCCTTTTATTCTCTCTGTATTGGTTGTGAGTTTTCCAATCTCTCCATCAAAAAATATATCCATAATCCTCTTAGGATTTTTATTATTTATATCTACAACTCCGTAAATTCTTCTAAGAGCTATATTATTTTTTCTTTCATAGAGAGTACCCTTTTCAATAAAACATTGTCCTTGAAAAACTTTATCAAGACTTTCTATCTTTCCTCTATAACTTCCAGCAATAGTCCCTTTTTCATCAGATAATTTTATGTTTTTCAAATCAAAATTTATCCAATAATCAAAGGTATCAAGATATAACTCAGCCTTTACTTCCCCTTGAGATTTTTTATTATTTTCTCCTATTGTAGATTTTACAAATAACACTCTCTCTTTAGGCTCTAATATTGTTTTAAACTCATATCCATTAATATAAGTAAGGATTGTCCCCTTTATCTCCTCAACATATTTTTTATCAAAATTATATTTAGAATAAAAAGAATTTCCCTGCTTTAGCACAAGCTCTTTAGTATCAAAAGTATAATCTCCATCTATATTTAAAATTCTTGATTTTACATCAAATAAAAATTTCTCTTTTAATATTTCAAAATCAAAATTAACCTTAAAATCCGAAAGTAGATTTTTTTCATTTCCCAAAATATCCAACTCTGTTTTACCTTTTCCATCTTTTAATGTTAAATTTCCTATGACTTCTCTCTCTGTTGCTTTATTTTTTACAAATATTTTAGAATAAACGTCTTTAAGATAAAAAGTATCTTCTTCATAGACAAACTTTCCAATTATATCTTTAAAAGAAAACTCTCCAAATCTATCTCCATTTTGACTTGCAAAATCTACCTCTGCCCTAAACTTATCTTTATAAAAAAGTTCTACATTGGCTTTTTCCAATTTCATTTGAGGAAAACCAAGATTTAAAGTTTTTAAATATTTATATTTTTCAGCATCAGTATAGAGAATATCTTTTTGATAAAATCCCACTTTTACTCCATTTTCCTTAGAATAATCCAAAGTGAATTTTCCTGGATAATCTCCCAATTTATATTTTCCTCTGATGTCGATATTATCTCCTAAAAAGTTCACATTAAGATTTACATTTTTAATAGGCATATCTAAGTCTAAATATCTTGCACTACCATCTCTTAAAGTTCCATCCCCAAAGAAACCATCTTTACTTATTTTTAAACTTAGGTTTACATCTCCTGTAACATCTTTTATGGTACTTTTACTATCATAAGCATATTGAAATAGCTTATCGTCAAATTTTACATCTTTTGCTTTTATAGTAAATTCATTTTTATTTTTAGAATTATCAAATTTTATAAAGATATTCTCTTTGCTGTTCTCTATACCTACCCCTTGAAACTCCAAATCAGTTCTATATCCCTCTAAAAATCTTACATATCCATTTACCTTATCTAATTTTTTTACGATTTGCTCTGTATAAGTTTCATCATAATAAACTAGGTTTCCATCATAGACATTTATATTTTCGAGGATTGGTTTAGATGTTGATACTTTTTCATTTTTTTGTTTCGGAGGTTTTGGACTGTTAACCTTTGCTTTTCCTCCAATAAAAATATCTACTATATTATAACTTGAATCATCTCTTACAAAATTAACATCTGGATTATAGATATTGATATTGTTTATTTTCCAATTGTTGTATAAAATATCTGCTGTTGGAATTTCTGCTATCAAATATTTATTCTCTCCATAAAGTTTTGCATTTTTAAGAACTATTTTCCCCTTAGTCTTATTGCTCCCCTTTTCAAAAAATACTTTTTCTGCATGAAGTCCCCCTTTGGTAAATAGTGAAAAACCTATGCTCACCAAAGTTTCTAATCTGTATATGGCTAAATAAACTACCAACATAATTAAAAAAAGAGGTAGACTTATACAAAATATTTTTTTATGTTTTAGTAAAATATCTTTCATATTCATTCTCCTCTTCTATTTATATTTTTATAAAGGTTTTTTTGCTGGAACACCATTAGCTCTAGGATATTTTTTGTCTGTTTTTGCAAACTTTCTAATATCTATTATCAGTCTTTTATCCTTTGCAAATGGCAACTCCTCAGTATAAATTTTTTCTATCTTGCTTTTTAATACTCTTAAAGCATTTTCTCCATCTTTTTCTTCGTTAGTTCCCTCCATTTTTTGTGGTAAGAATCTTCCATCAACTTTTAAAAATGGTATCACATATTCAAGTATTATATTTAATTTAGAAACTCCTCTACAAAGACCTATATCATAAGTTTCTCTATTTTTATCGTTGATAAATTCCTCAGCACGAGTATTTATTGCCTCAACATTTTTTAACTGAAGTTTTTCTATAACCTGTTTAAGAAAATTTATTTTTTTCCCAACAGAATCTATAAGAGTGAAATTAACTTTAGGATTACATATAGCTAATACCATTCCCGGAAATCCTGCTCCAGTACCTATATCTATAGCTTTTCCCTCAGTAATTTTCAAATATTTCATCACCAAAAGAGAGTCTATAAAATGTTTCTCTATTATTCCTTCCTCATCTCTTATGGCTGTTAAGTTTGTATGAGAATTATACTCTATCAAAAGTTTTAGATATTCCATAAGTTTATCTATTTTATCTTCTGAAATATCCAAACCTATCTCATTTATACCTTTTTTTAAATAATCTTTCATTAATTTTTTCCCCTCATTTTTAGATAAATTAATAAAACTTGAATATCAGCTGGAGAAACTCCAGATATTCTTGATGCTTGACCTATATTAAGAGGTCTTACAGATTTTAATTTTTCCTTAGCCTCTCTAGGTATATTTTCTAATGAATCATAATCTATATTTTCAGGTATTTTTTTATCTTCAAGACTTTTATGTTTTTCTATTGATTTCATAGATCTTTCGATATATCCTGAGTATTTTACTTGAATTTCTATTTGATATTCAATATCTTCTATATAGTCTTCCAAAGAAAACTCATCAATAAGTTCTGATACATATTTTATATCTTTGTAAGTTACCTCTGGTCTTCTCAAAAATTCAAATAATGATATTCCATTACTTACTGGAGTTTCATTATATTTTTCAAGAACCTCATTAACTCTTGGGTTAGAACTTCCAACATATTGTTTTTTAAGTTTTTCTATAACTTCCCCTACAACTTTTTCTTTGTATAGAACTTTTTCATATTCCTCTTTAGATACAAGTCCTACTTCATAACCTATTTTTGAAAGTCTTAAGTCAGCATTATCTTCTCTTAGGATAAGTCTATACTCACTTCTTGCTGTAAACATTCTGTAAGGTTCGTTAGTTCCTTTTGAAACTATATCATCTATTAAAGTTCCAATATATGAGTCAGCTCTATCTAATACAATCGGATCTTTTCCTTGAATTTTTCTAGCTGCGTTTATTCCAGCCATTATCCCTTGAGCTGCTGCCTCTTCATATCCTGAAGTTCCATTAATTTGTCCAGCAGTATAAAGATTTTTTATATTTTTATTTTCAAGAGAATAAGTTAACTCCTCAGTTTGAACATAATCATACTCGATAGCATAAGCATATCTCATAATTTTGGCATTTTCTAATCCCTCAATAGAGTGTAATATCTCATATTGAACATCCGCAGGTAAAGAGTTAGATAAACCTGCTACATAGATTTCATTTGTATCATACCCCTCTTTTTCTAAGAATATATGATGTTGTTTCTTATCTGGGTATTTAAAGATTTTATCTTCTATAGACGGGCAATAACGAGGACCTGTTCCCACTATTGTTCCATTGTATAGAGGTGATTTATCTTTATTATTTTTTATTATTTCGTGAACTTTTTCATTTGTATGAAGAAGATGACAAGGGATTTGTTTTCTCTTTGCTAATTCTTCATAAGATGATGAGTTTGAAAATCTAAGTGGAGCTGTATCTCCTGGTTGCTCTTCCATATGAGAGAAATCTATTGTTCTTTCATCTATTCTTGCAGGAGTTCCTGTCTTAAATCTTCCAAGTTTTATTCCAAGTTTTTCTAAACATACTGGCAAATCTTCTGAAGAAAGTTCTCCAAGTCTTCCTCCCTCAAAATGACTTTGTCCAATATGGATAAGTCCTCTCATAAAAGTTCCTGTGGCTATAATTATAGCTTTTGCTCTATATTCTACACCCTCTCTTGTTTTTACTCCGATTGCTTTTCCATCTTCAACTATAATATCAACTACCATACCTTGAATAACATCTAAGTTTTCAGTGTTTTCCAAAGTTTTTTTCATTTGAAGAGAGTATTGAGCTTTATCAGCTTGAGCTCTAAGAGATCTTACTGCTGGTCCCTTTTTAGTATTTAATACTCTTATTTGGATAAAAGTTTTGTCTATATTTTTTGCTATTTCTCCACCAAGGGCATCTATCTCTCTAACTAAATGAGATTTAGCTGGTCCACCTAATGACGGATTACAAGACATATAACCTATTTTATCTAAACTTATTGTAAATATAGCTGTCTTTAGTCCCATTCTAGCTGTGGCTAATGCCGCCTCACAACCAGCGTGACCTGCACCAACTACTATTACATCAAATTCTAACATCTAGTTTTCCTCCCGATAATTATTAATCCTCTTTAAATTCTTTCTTTAATATATTACTCATTTGATTAGCTGTTTTGGCATCAGTAATAACTATCAGTATATCATCTTTCTCTATTACTGTTGTGGCTCTTGGATTTGCCAAAAATCTTCCATCTGATTTTTTAATACCAACAATATTTATATTATAATATTTTCTGATTTCTGCTTCTATAAAGTTTTTATCCCAAAATTCATATGGAGCTTTTATTTCAGCTAATAAAAAGTCTTGTGAAAATCTTAAGTGTTCTATCATATTAGGTTCCATTGCCATAAGAGCTGTTCTTTTTCCCATATACTCTTCTGGATAGATCACTTGATCTACACCTATTTTCTCTAAAAGTTTTCTATGTTTTGTATTTCCTGCTTTCACTATTATTTTTTTTGCTCCAAGTTCTCTTAAGTTAAGTGTAATAAGCATACTTGGTTCAACAGCTCCAATACATACAAATACAATATCAAAAGCTTGAATATCCAATCTTTTTAATTGTATCTCATCAGTGGCATCTAAAGAGAAAGCATTTTCCAAATGTTCACTATTTATAATCTCTTGAACTATATTTTCATCTGCATCTATTCCTACAACTTCTTCTCCAGCTTCATATAAAGTCTTGGCTACATTAGTTCCAAAACTACCCAGTCCTATTACTAAATATTGTTTCATTATATTTCTCCTTATATCCTATCCTACTATTATATTTTCCTTTGGGAAAGTTATTTTTTCTACTTTTTTAACTCCTCCGAAAGCAATTGCAAGAGTCATTGGACCTAATCTTCCTAAAAACATTGTGCATATTATTAAAATTTTTGATATCACACTTAGTTCTGGAGTTATTCCAACACTTAATCCAACTGTTCCAAAAGCTGAAACAACTTCAAATATAACCGCTTCTGAAGAAAAGTTTTCAACTGCCAACATTATCATAATTACAGTAGCTATATACATAATTGATATAATAAGTATGGCAATAGCTTTGTTCATTACTTCCCAATCTATTCTTCTATTAAATAGTGTTGTATGTTGTCTATTTTTTACTATAGAAATAACATAAACTATCAAAACACCAACTGTAGTTGTTTTGATACCTCCACCAGTTGACCCCGGTGATGCTCCTATAAACATCAAGATACAGAATAAAAATATTGATGATGATCTTAAATTTCCCATAGGCACAGTATTAAATCCTGCTGTTCTTGTTGTTACACTTTGGAAAAATGATGCCATAATTTTTTCAGGTAAGCTCATATCTCCAATAGTTCCATTATTTGTATACTCAAGCACAAAAAATAAAATCATTCCTGCAATAGTTAGGAAACAAGACATCATAATTGCAACTTTTGCTGTAAGATTTAATTTATATTTTTTAGTTCTAACTGATTTTATTATACTATCGATTACTCCAAATCCTATACCACCTAAAATTATTAGATAAGCTATAGTAAAATTTACTATAATAGAGTCTGAATATCCCTCTAGTCCTGTTGTAAATAAACTAAATCCTGCATTACAAAAAGCTGAAACACTGTGGAAAATTCCAAAATATACTGCTTTAAGAAATGGCATCTCTTTTAGAAATTTTATTGTTAAAAAAATCGAACCTATTCCTTCGATAGTTACAACAGTCAAAATAACTTTCTTTAAAAATTTAAGTATTCCACCTATGTCTTCTACGTTTCTTTCCTCTTTTAAAAGCTCTTTTTCCTCATAGGTGATTTTCTTTTTTATCAAAAGAAATATAAGAGAAGAGAAAGTCATTATTCCAAGTCCTCCAAGCTGAATAAATATCATCAAGAAAACTTGTCCAACTGTATTTAATTCCTTACTTATATCTATAACAGAAAGTCCTGTTACACACACTGCCGAAGTTATTGTAAACAGTGCTGTTAAAAAATCAAGCCCCTCTCCAGAGGTAGTGGAAATTGGCAACATCAATAAAAATGTCCCAATAAGTATAGCTCCCATAAATCCTAGTATTAGTTTTCTAGGAAGAGACAGCCCCCTAAAA
Organism: Fusobacterium perfoetens; assembly: GCF_021531475.1. NCBI lineage: Bacteria > Fusobacteriati > Fusobacteriota > Fusobacteriia > Fusobacteriales > Fusobacteriaceae > Fusobacterium > Fusobacterium perfoetens. The sequence goes on from NZ_JADYTX010000022.1 coordinate 27,940, forward strand.
AAACTCACTTTCTTCACTTTATTGCCTCCTACCTTCTCTTTCCTCTCAACCCATATTCTACTTTATTTTAATAAAAGTTTCAAGTTTAATTATAAAAAAACTACCTCCGAGGAGATAGTTTTTAATATGACTATTTTCTGATTTCTAATTTAGCGATTAAAGTTCTGTATCCTTCGATATCTTTAGATGCTAAGTAGTTTAATAATCTTTTTCTGTGTCCTACTTTTTTAAGTAATCCTAATCTTGAGTGGAAATCTTTTTTGTGAACTTTTAAGTGTTCAGTTAAGTGTTTGATTTCCTCAGTTAATATTGCGATTTGTACTTCTGTTGATCCAGTATCTTTTTCGTTTTTACCGAATTCTTTGATTAATTCTGCTTTAGTTCTCATTTGTTTAGCCTTCCTCCTAATTTTTATTATTTAACCCAAGAAATAGGTGGCTATTCCTATATCCTAGGATAAATTCCTACTAAGTATATCATAAAACTTCTATTTTGTAAAGCTTTTATTTATTTTCTTCTTCACTAAAATTTTTAAGCTCTTCAATAGTAGGATTTATATCCATTACTGCATCTAAAGGAATTTCTACTCCAGGATTTTTTTCCTCTTTTTTATCTCCTAAAGGTTTTAGTTTTTCTCCTCTCATTAGAGCTTCAAAATCTTCTCTCATTATTGTTTCTCTTTCACAAAGAGCCATTGCTAATGCATCAAGTTTATCTCTATTATCGATTAAAGCTTGTACAGTTTCTCTATAAGTTTCTTTTACAAGTTTTATAATCTCTTCATCAACTTCTTTACCAGTAGCATCACTATAGTATTTTTGTTGGAACATATCTCCTTCATTTGTTCCATCAAGAAGAATTGGACCAAATTTTTCATTCATTCCATATCTAGTAACAATTCCTTGTGCTATACTTGTAGCTACTTTTATATCTTGACTAGCTCCTGTTGTTAATTCTTTTGAAACTAACTCATCAGCAGCCCTTCCACCATAACACATTTTCATTCTGTTGATAAACCACTCTTTTGAATAATAATATCTATCTTCTTCAGGAAGTGACATTGTATATCCACCAGCAAATCCTCTTGGGATTATAGTTACTTTGTGAACTGGATCTGTATCATTCATATATAAGTAGTTTATAACAGCATGTCCAGCTTCGTGATAAGCTGTTTTTAATTTTTCTTTTTCACTTACTACTTTTGATTTTTTTTCTGGTCCCATCTCAATTTTTTCAGATGCTTCCTCTAAGTCAGCCATAGTAATCTCTTGTCTTCCATCTCTTGCAGCTAAGATTGCAGCCTCATTTAATAAGTTTGCTAAATCTGCTCCAACAAGTCCAACTGTTTTCTTTGCTATTGTATCAAAATCTACATCAGCAGCGAATTTTTTACCTCTAGCATGAACTTCTAATATTTGTCTTCTTCCTTTAATGTCTGGAGAATCAACAAAAACTTGTCTGTCAAATCTTCCTGGTCTTCTTAAAGCTCTATCTAAAACATCAGGTCTGTTTGTAGCAGCTAAAACTATGATAGTTTCTTCAGTACCAAATCCATCCATCTCAACAAGTAGTTGGTTTAGAGTTTGTTCTCTTTCATCGTTTCCTCCACCTTGTCCAGAACCTCTTTTTCTACCAACAGCATCTATTTCATCAATAAATACTATACAAGGAGCTGATTTTCTAGCTTTAGTAAATAGGTCTCTTACTCTTGATGCCCCTACTCCAACGAACATTTCTACGAACTCAGAACCAGACATACTAAAGAATGGAACTTTTGCTTCTCCAGCCACTGCTTTAGCAAGTAAAGTTTTACCTGTTCCAGGATTTCCTAAAAGTAAAACTCCTTTTGGAATTTTAGCTCCTACTTTTTTGAATTTTTCAGGCTCTCTTAAAAATTCAACAACTTCTTTTAACTCTTGTTTTGCTTCATCTATACCAGCAACATCTTTAAATGTTACATTAGATATCTCTTCACCATTTTCTTTAGCTTTAGATTTTCCCATATTGAATATTTGTGGTCCTCCGCCACCTTTATTCATTCTTCCAAGCATAAATACCCAAACACCTATTAAAAGTAACATTGGGAACCAAGATGCAAGTAAACTTAAAAGTAATGGCATCTCTTGTGGTGGTAATGATTCTACTTTTATATTGCTACTTTTTAAAACTGACAATAACTCTTTATCTTGTCCAAGTCTATCTGTTATAAGTCTTGTTTTAAATCCTTTTAAATCATCAACTTTTCCAAAATATCCGTAGATATATCCTTCTCTCTCTTCAACAAAATCTATTTTCTTATCTTTTATATTAGAGACAAACTCTGTATAAGATACTGTTGTTGTAGGAGTTTTTTCTTCTCCCTCCATCATTGATGGTAAAGATATAAGAAGTGTTACTATAAATATTAACATCACTAAACCTTTAAAGTTTAGTTTTCCTTTTTTAACATTTTTCATTTTTGAAGAAAGTTTTGATTTTAACTCTTCACGTCTTTCTTCAACTGTATCTTTTTGAGTTTTTTCCTCTTTTATTTCTTCTTTTGGAGTTTCTTTTTTCTCTTCCTCTTTTTTAAGCTCCTCTTTAGGTTCTTCTTTCTTTTCTTGAGGTTCAGATTTTTCTTCTTTTATTTCTTCTTGATGTTGAGGTCTTTGAGGTTTTATTTCTTCCTCCTCTTCCCCTTGTTGATATTCTTTTCTTTCTCTTATTATTCTAGGGATTATATCCTCTAGTTCTTTATTCTCTCTATCTTTATCCTCGTTAGGAATCTCATTTGCATTTACGCTCTCTTGATTTTGGTTAGCATCTTTTATTTCTTCTGAAACTTTATTTTCATTAGCTTCAGAGATTTTTTTTAGGTCCTTATCCTCCACTCTAATTCCTCCTTATTTTTAGTACAACGCTTTCTTCCTTTGAATTTGAAAAATAGTTTTTGCTTTTTCTTATCCCACATAACCAAACAATCTCATTTGAGTTTTCTTTTTGGTGGACTACTATTGGGATTCCCTCTCTTTTATCTTTAGGAATTTTTGAATTAACAAATATATCTTTCACTTTTTTAGAAGTTTCCATTCCTTTTAGAAATATCACATCTCCAGAAATTCTACTTCTTACTAATAATTTATCATCTTTTTTAAGATTAGTTTTAAATTCTTGTTCTCCCCCTTTAAAATTTTCTTCCCCCAGAGTAGCTTCTACTATATACTCTCCAAAAACCACCTTACCGGGAATATTTAATACTAATTCTTTGACTTGATTTTTCTCTGTTTTGTTGACAGATAGATATATTTTATCATACTCTTTCACTAGAGTACAATATTTATCTAATTTTATTTTTTTTGTTCCACCAGTTTCTAAGATATTTGAGATATTTTCTATTTTATTTCTTGAAACCTTTACATTATTTATATTCAAATAATAATTTATTACTTTTTTTCTTAAGTATTCTTTATCAAGTGTAAATAATTTATTTATATCAATTATGTTATTTTCTATATATTTATTATAATCTATTTCTAAGATTTGATTTATCTCCCTTATCTCCTTTATAAAGTTAAAAAGTTTTTCTTTAACTTTTGGATTATAATTATTCTCTAAAAATGGGATTAAATCAAGTCTTATACTATTTCTAGTGTAGTCATTTTTTAAGTTTGTGGAATCTATTTTATATTCTATCATATTTTTATCCAAATATTCCATAATTTCTGATTTATAAATCTCATTTATTGGTCTTACAAATTTTTCTCTTAGGTCAAGTATCCCTTCAAGCCCCTCAAAAGATGACCCCCTTATAAGTCTGAATAAAAAAGTTTCCACTTGGTCATCAAGATTGTGAGCTAATGCCACCTTATTTCCATTTATCTCATCTAAAACTTCATCAAAAAAACTGTATCTTATCTCTCTTCCAGCTTCTTCTAAAGTTATTTTTTTCTCACGAGATAACTCTTCCATACTTTTTCTTCTAACAAATACAGGAATATTATATTTTTTTCCCAAGCTTCTTACAAAGTTTTCATCTCTTTCTGCCTCATCTCCTCTAAACATATGGTTTATATGAGCAAGTCCTAAAAAAAGATTATATTCCTCTCTTATTCTTAGCAAGACCTCTAGCAAAAATATAGAGTCTGGTCCACCAGAGCAACCTACAACTATTCTATCATTTTTCTTTATAAGTCCAGTTTTCTCTATTCTCTTTACTACTTTTTCTATTATATCCATAAATTATTCCTCTATTTTTATTGTATGATATTTTGTTTCCTCTCCACTATAATCAAAGAAAATATTTATATTTTCTCTCTCTTTAGTATCTATATTAATACTAAATCTTTCTAATTCTGTAAATTTGTGAGCCTCTCTTGTACTTCTAAAACTCATTTTTTCTATTATATTTTTATGTAGTTCTTTGTCTTTATTTTCCTCTATCCAAGCTGGATAAAATCCCGGTTTTCCTATAAAAAGATAATCAAATTTTAGATATTCTAAAAATTCTTCTTTTTTAGGAAAATTCATTTTTTCATAATATTCTACAAAGTTATTAAATATAGCTACTTCTTTGTGAGCCACTTCCAAATAACCTCTCTCTTTGTAAAAATCCCCTATGCTTTCAAAAAACTTAAATGGACTTTCGAAGAAATTCTCTACAACAAAATCAACTGATTTTAAAAACTTTTGTGAATTGTAATAAAAATCCAAAACTTCCTCTATATCTTTTAATCTACATATATCTTTATAACTTATAAACTCATTTGATAAAATCTCATAAGGTGGAAAATCTAGATATTTATAACCATATTTCTCCCCCTCATCTTTCATTTGAGTTCCCTTAAGCATCTTTAAAAATCCAAGTTGAATCATCTCACACTTTGTTTTATATACATAGTCAAAAGATTTTCCAAAAGTTTCATAATCCTCAAATGGCAGTCCTGCTATTAAGTCCAAATGAAGATGGATATTTTTATTTATACAAGTTACGTTGTGAAAAAGTCTATCCAAGCTATTATTTCTATTTATAGCTTTCATTGTGCTAGGATTTGTCGTTTGCACTCCGATTTCAAACTGAAATAATTTTCTGGGAACTTTCTTTAAAAATTCCAATACCTCATCATCAAAAATATTAGCGTTTATTTCAAAGTGAAATGTTATATTCTCTCTATAATTTTCTAGTAAAAATTTCCAAATCTCCATATATCTATCTTTATTAAGATTGAAAGTTCTATCAACAAATTTTACAAGTCTTGTTCCTATATCTATAAATCTTTTTAAATCTTTTTTAGTTCTCTCTAGTGAAAAATATCTTACACTTTTATCAATAGATGACATACAATAAGAGCAATTAAAAGGGCAACCTCTCGATGATTCATAATAAACTATTTTATGAACGTCCTCTAACTCTTCGTCATCATAAGGAAAAGGAATTATATCGAGATTTTCTATCAATGGCTCAAAACCATTAAATTTTATTTTGTTATCCTCTCTATAATAAACACCTTTAACCTCTTTTATATCTTTAGTTAGAAAATTAAGTAAAATATTTTCTCCCTCTCCGATTAAAATCCCATCTATCTCAAGATTTTTTTCTAATATTTCATCAGGATTATAGCTTACCTCTGGTCCTCCCAAAAGAATTTTTTTATTAGGTAGTATCTTTTTTAACTCTTTTGTTATTTTAAATACCATCTCAACATTCCAAATATATACTGAGAAAAATATATTATCTGGCTTATATTCAACTATATCTCTTATTATTTTTTGAATGTTGTTATTTATACTACTTTCATAAATTTTTATTTTTTCCTCACTATTTTGTTCAATATATTTTTTCAAATATCTCACAGCAAGATTTGTATGAACATATTTACTATTAATCCCAACTAAAATATTTCTCATTATTTTTTCGCTCCATTCATAAGATTTTCCCTTTGAAAACTCAAATGTTCTTGATAAGTTTTAGTAAAATGGTGTGCTCCTCCACCACAAGCTACAAAGAAATAATACTCAGTTTCTTCTGGATTAAAAGCAGCATCTATTGATTTTTTATCAGGATTTCCTATTGGTCCTGGTGGAAGTCCCTTGTTTTTATAAGTATTATATGGAGATTCAATCTCTAAATCTTTATAATACATTCTTCTTTTTTCATAATTATATAGATAGTTCACTGTAGCATCAGATGCTAATGGCATATCTATCTTAAGTCTATTGTGAAATACAGATGAAATCCTTGGTTTTTCATCAGCTAGTACAGCTTCTCTTTCAATTATAGATGCTAGCACCAGTTTTTTATAAAAATCATCTTTATTTGGATAATTTTTTGGTGGAAATTTCTCTGTAAACTCTCTTAAGAATATTTTTGCTATTGTTTTTTCATCTGCATTTTCTGGAATATAATAAGTATCTGGATAAAAATATCCTTCAAAGTTTCCATCTGGAGTTGGATAAGGGAAATCTATTTCTTTTAAGCTATTCATAAATCTATCTCCACTTATTCCTCTTTCTTTTTCTAACTTTGCCACAACTTCTTTTACAGTTAATCCCTCTTGAATAGTAAATCTAAATAGTTTATCTCTCCCCTCTTCAAGAAGGTTTACAAGAGTTTTCACAGAATAATCACCATCTAAAAGATAGTAACCAGCTTTTATATTTCTGCCACCATTTTTAAGTTTTAAATACCCCTTAAAATAATTCTTTTTTTCTGGGTATAATTCAGTAAGAATTGGAAGTATCCTATCTCCTGACTTTATCTCTAATACTTGTTGATAATGTTTTTTTTCATTTAATTGATACTCTATAAAAGTAAATCCTACTACAAAAAAAATAGCACCAGCTGTTAAAATTACAGTTGGAAATTTAAAAAGTTTTTTGGTTAAATTTTTATAATCAATCTCTTTTAAATAATCTATCTTTTCTCCAAAAAATTCTTTTACGTCTATCTCTTTTATTTTTTTCAAGTCAATATTTTTTATTTTTTCATATTG